>NZ_JBFTRT010000097.1:0-11294 GCF_056399685.1 Pedobacter sp. 01N416 | reverse complement strand
TTTCATACCATTTGTTTAAGATTTTCCCCACACAATAACCAGCTAATTAAGGAAATTTACAAGCTAACCTGACCAAACAACTAACCGAAATTATCAATAACCAAATAAACCCATGAACCAGTTTTTTATAAAGCATGCACTTCAAAATGGGCAGATATAAGAACAAATCGAAGACTATCAAATGCGCAAACCTCGCTTATTACTTTTTCTAATCCCTTTTTTATTCAGTACAAAAATTGCACATAGCCAATCAGGTCTATTAGCCAAAAACACGATAGAAGTGATGCCGGTTAACTGGAGCAGTTTCCAAAAAAAAGCACCTCATGATCAACTGGCAAAAGTTGTACAAACAAGCCTCCTGAATGCCAATAAATTTGCATTAACAACCTGGTATTGGGATATAAAAAAATACCAGCCAGATTCGAGCGGTTACCTTGATCTGAAAAGCAAATCAAAGGTGAACGAATACCGCTACCGTTTTCCGGCGGCCATGTCGTTCGGTATTGCGATTGCCATCAAAACAGGTATATACGATCCTGCCGTAACAGGAGTTTCTTTACAGGAGGCTAAAAACAAAACCATCCAAATGGTAAGTGCTGTGGCTTACGATCACAAAGCGAACCAGAAGCGAAAGGTATGGGGCGGCGATTGGCAGGCGGCCCACTGGGCTTATTATTCGGGATACGCCGCCTGGCTTTTATGGGATGATTTATCCAAAAAAGATCAGACTTACATCACCGGGATGATCATTTCGGAAGCAGATCGTTTTCTTAGTGTAGTTCCACTTTATTATAAAGACAGTACTGGTAAAGTATTATTCCCTGGTGATTCTAAAATTGAGGAAGATGCCTGGAATGCAGAGCTATTGTATTTGGCAGCGGTAATGTTGCCAAGCCACCCGCATTCGGGTAAATGGTTGCATAAGGCTGTCGAATATCTGATGGCCTCAACGGCCTTGCCTTCCGATCTGCATAATTCGCGGATTGTACACGGACGGCCCGTTAGCCAATGGGTACAGGGCTCCAATATGGAAGAACCGGGTTTTGTGATCAATCATGGTATCATCCATCCGCAATACAATGCAATTGCATCCATGATAAATGCCCCGATTGTGTTTTCTTTAGCTAAAAAGATGACACCAGAAGCCGCGCGCTTCAATCTTGATAAAATTTATTATTCGGTAACCGCACATCCGTTTTCATCACCGCCCTATAAAGCTCCCGGCGGTACCATGTACCGTGAAGGCACTGCTGATGTTTATTACCCGGAAGGGTCAGACTGGGGCCAGGGTGTTTACGATAATTATGCTAACCTCGATATTGCCGCACTCACTTATGGCTGGGATAATCTTGCCCAAAAACATAAAGGAGAATACTGGGCTAAACTGCATATGGATAAGGTACTTGAACAGCAAAAGCGTTTTGCAGATGGACACACTTATGCAGGCGATCAGGAAAACAGCTATCCGGGCAGAGAAGAGGCTATTGCCAGCCGTATGGGATCAGCATGGATGACCATTTGGCTACAACGGCAGGTACCAGTAGTTTATGATAACAAACCTATACCAGAAAATTAGCATTAATCTTAAATAATCAACCAACAAACAAAAATGAAACAAATTGTAACTGTCTTTTTTTTACTGATCACATTAAATGCTGCTGCACAGTCGGATAACTGGCAGTCGCTGTTCGATGGCAAAACACTTAATGGCTGGAAACAGGTGACCGGTTCGGCCAGCTATACAGTGAAAAACGGCATGATCGTCGGTACCACAACAGCAAAGTCACCTAATTCATTCCTGGCCTGCGAAAAGCGCTTTACAGGTGATTTTATATTGGAAATGGAAGCGATGATGACTGATACGAACACCAATTCGGGCGTACAGTTTAAAAGTAATTTCGATGCCGCAGCGAATAATGGGAAAGGATTGATATATGGCTACCAGTACGAATTTGATCCTTCGGTCCGCAAGTGGACCGGTGGTATTTATGAAGAGGGCAGAAGAAGCTGGCTTTATCCGGTGTCGAACAACCCAAAAGGACAGCTGTTTTTCTCGCCAAATGTTTTTCATAAAGTCCGCATAGAATGTATCGGTAACAGCGTAAAAACCTGGCTGGATGATCAACCTGTTTCTTACCTGGTTGATTCGCTAACGGCCAACCAGGGTATAATTGCCCTGCAGGTACATGGTATCGGCCGGCCTGAACACGCCGGGATCAATATTTTCTGGAAGAATATCCGTATCCAGACCAAAAACATCAAACCGCTTGCTTTTCCAAAGGGTATTTACGTGGTTAACCTGGTTGCCAATAGCCTTTCAGGTTATGAAAAGGAGAGTGGCTGGAAATTATTGTTTGATGGCAAAAGTACCGATGGCTGGATAGGTGCCTATAAAAAGGCTTTTCCCGATAAGGGCTGGGAAGTGAAAAATGGCCTTTTGAGCGTATTGCCGTCAAATGGTGATGAATCGGCAAATGGAGGTGATATTGTAAGCAAAGGGCAGTATGCCGCATTCGATCTTTCCTTCGATTTTAAATTAAGCAAAGGCGCAAACAGTGGTTTCAAATATTTTGTAACTTTAAAAGAAAACAACAGTGGCTCTGCGATAGGACTTGAATATCAGTTGCTTGATGATAACCTGCATCCCGATGCCAAACTGGGCAGGGATGGTAACCGTACGCTTAGTTCGCTGTACGATCTGATCAAAGCGAAAAAGACAGAACGCTACTTCAGTCAGCCGGGAAACTGGAATACCGGCCGTGTAATTGTTTATCCCAACAACCATGTGGAGCATTACCTGAACGGGGTGAAAGTATTGGAGTACGACCGCGGATCGCAGGCTTTCCGCGACCTGGTTGCGCAGAGCAAATACAAGGTATGGCCAGGTTTTGGCGAAGCACAAAAAGGATATATCTTAATACAGGACCATGGCAACGAAGTAAGCTTCAGGAGCATTAAAATCAGGGAGCTGAAATCACGATAGTCAATAGTTTAATTGATCAACCATAACAATCTTTTTATATGACCGATAATAACAACGCCAGAAGAAGGTTTTTAAAACAAGCTTTACTGGCTTCTACTGCTGCGGCAATGCCGGGTTTTTTATTTGCAAATGGGCAGAATCCTTCCCGCTTTGGTACTGCCGAAAAAGTAAACCTTGCCTGTATCGGCATCGGCAACCGTGGGGGCGATATTATCCGCGAACTTCACAATACAGGCCTTGCCAATATTGTCGCCCTGTGTGATGTGGATATGGAGGCGCCACATACCCTGGCCATTCTGAAAATGTTCCCAAACGTACCGCGTTTTAAAGATTTTAGGCAGATGTTCGATAAAATGGGCAGCCAGATCGAAGCGGTTTCTATTGGTACGCCCGATTTCTCGCATTTTCCGATTACCATGATGGCTATTGGCCTTGGTAAACATGTGTATGTGGAGAAACCCATGGCCCGTACCTTCAATGAGGTTGAACTGATGATGAAAGCGGCAAGGAAAAACCCGAAAGTAGTGACCCAGATGGGTAACCAGGGGCATTCGGAAGCCAATTATTTCCAGTATAAATCATGGGTAGAGGCAGGCATCATTAAAGATGTAACGGCCATTACGGCACACATGAATATGCCGAGGCGCTGGCATGGCTGGGATACTAAGATTACTTCGTTCCCACCGGCAGAAACTATTCCCGATACCCTCGACTGGAACATCTGGCAGATGCAGACCCAGGGGCACCAGTATAACAAAGATTTTGTGAACGGCCAATGGCGCTGCTGGTTCGATTTTGGTATGGGCGCTTTGGGCGATTGGGGGGCACATATCCTAGATACTTCGCACCAGTTTCTCGATCTCGGTCTCCCTTATGAAGTAGACCCGATCAAGCTGGATGGGCACAATAACTTTTTCTATCCGATGTCATCGACACTTTCGTTCAAGTTTCCTAAACGTGGCAGTATGCCGCCCGTTGAAGTAAAGTGGTATGATGGAATAGACAATCTTCCGCCAATACCGGCCGGCTATGGTGTACAAGGGCTCGATCCCAATATTCCACCACCAAGCAATGGCGCTATTACTGCAGCTAAATTAAATCCGGGTAAAATTATTTACGGCAAAGACCTCACTTTTAAAGGCGGTTCGCATGGCAGTACATTATCCATTATTCCTGAAGAAAAAGCAAAGGAAATGGCTTCCCGCTTACCTGTTGTGCCCTTGAGCCCATCAAATCATTTTGCCAATTTCCTGAAAGCATGTAAGGGAGAGGAGCAGACCCGTTCTTCTTTTGATATTGCAGGACCGTTAAGCCAGGTATTCTGCCTCGGCGTATTGGCACAGTGGACAGGAGAAAAAATAGTTTTCGACAGGAAAAGGAAGAAAATTACCAGTAGTAAAAATGCAAACGAACTGTTGATCGGTCCACCGCCGCGTAAAGGATGGGAGCAGTATTATAAAGTTTAGTTACATTAAGCGTAGCAGACGATATTTCTAAAAACACAAATAGTGGATGTTGATCCTAACATCCACTATTTGTATATAAGAATACCAGCCCAATTGTTAATTAAGAACAATAGGAGGTAGTCTTTGGAGAGAAATTGCCGACCTATAAGTAAAATAGTTAATTTTTATAATAATATACAACGAATTATAAATGAAAAGCAACATGTTGATTGCCCTTGCTTTATTGGTATCAATAAACGTATTCGGACAAAAATCACAAGATTTCTACAAAACCCTTTCAAAAGACGGTGCCTGGTGCTGGTTTTCAGATCCACGTGCTATTTATGTGGAAGGCAGATCGAAACAGGTTATTGGAGGCTGGGTTTCAACAGATGGTAGTATTATGGTGGGCAGCTACAATACAGAAACAAAACAGATAAAGGAAGTTAATCTGCATCCCAAATTTGTTAAAGATGATCATGCCAACCCTTCTTTTTTACTGCTGCCAGATAAACGGATTATGGTTTTTTATTCGCCACACGGCGGCGAGGGCAGCAAAAACTATTTTAGAGTAACCAAGAACCCTGAAGATATCTCAGAGTGGCAGGAAGTACAAACCTATTCGAAAAACTCGGTAGGCTGGAGGGGCTTCACCTACACCAACCCGATTATGCTGTCGAAAGAAAACAACCGTATTTTCCTGTTTTGGCGTGGGGGCGATTCAAAACCAACCTTTATTTATTCTGATGATCTTGGCAAAACATGGTCAGATATTCTGACTTTGGTAAGTTCGAATGGAGTTGTTAGCAACCGTCCTTATATAAAATATACCACTAACGGTAAAGATGAAATCCATTTTGCTTTTACCGACGGGCATCCCCGTGATGAGCCATTGAACAGTATTTATTACCTAAAATATAAGGGTGGTAAGTTTTACAAGGCCAACGGAACAGAAATCGGTACGATGAAAACACTTCCCTTAAAACACGAGATGTGTGACCTTGTATATGATGCCAAGGCCCTGTATGAAAAAACACGTTTTGGTGTACGCGCATGGATCTGGGATATAGCATTGGATGCTGCAGGAAAACCAATTTTAGTATATACGCGCTTACCGGAGGAAACCACGCATCAATATTGGTATGCCAGATGGAATGGCACCATTTGGGAAGATTACAAAATCTGTAATGCGGGCAGTAGCTTTCCCCGTCAATATGAAAAGAAAGAAGACCGCATAAATGAACCACATTATTCGGGTGGGATCAATATTGACCATGAAAATCCGAATACTGTATACCTCTCACGTCCGGTTAATAATGTTTTTGAAATTTTTAAATATGAAACTGCCGATAATGGCAAAACCTGGACATCAGTAGCGGTTACCCAGAATTCGAAAAAAGATAATGTGCGTCCGTTTGCGATAAGGGGGATGGACAGCAGCAAAGAATTACAAATCTTATGGATGCAGAATGACCGCTACCCTGGATTTACAGATTACAACAGCCAGATAAAATTAGGTTTATTGAAAGAAAAACCTGCTGCAAACCTCACTAAACAAGCTGTTAATGATGCAATGAGTGTTGTTGCAAATTGGCAAATGAAAGAAACTGAAGGAAGAGAAACTGCTGATTGGACCTATGGTGCACTTTACTCAGGGATGGTAGAATATGCAAAAGCTACCAATGATACTACCTGTTTTAATTGGCTAAAATCAGTAGGTGATAAATTACGGTGGGCACAAAAACTCGATGCAAACCCGGATATGCGTTACCATGCCGATGATTATGCGGTTGGGATGATGTATGCAGAAATGTCTCGTGTTTTCAACAATAAAAGTATGTACCGCCCGATAGAGCGTTATTTTGATTTTATCTTGAAATATCCTTCCCAACGAGATCTGAAACACACTTTCGAACCGGGTAATTATTGTACTGAGCGCTGGAGCTGGTGCGACGCTTTGTTTATGGGACCAACTGTATGGGCGAAAATGGCAAACATAACCGGAAAGAAAACATACCTTGAATTTATGGATAAGGAGTACCAGCTTTCCTATAATTACCTTTACAATAAAGAGCATCATTTATTTTTTAGAGATGATGAATATTTTTCAAAGAAAGAAAAAAATGGTCAACCCGTATTCTGGGGACGTGGTAACGGCTGGGTTTTAGCTGGATTACCGCTCATCATTAAAGAGTTACCAGCCGATTTTAAAAACAAGAAGTTTTACGAAAATCTATTTGTAGAAATGGCAAAAAAAATAGCTAGTCTTCAGGATAAAAATGGATACTGGCATGCCAGTTTATTAGATCCCGAGAGCTATCCAAATCCCGAAATGAGCTGCACTGGTTTTTACGTTTATGCTTTGGCATGGGGTATTAATAATGGTTATTTAAATAAAGCAAAATATCAACCAGTGGTAGAAAAAGGATGGCAATCCATGATAAAATCAGTGTTTCCTAATGGTAAATTAGGCTGGGTGCAACCAGTAGGTGCTGACCCGCAGAAAGTAACTGAAGATATGACTGCAGTTTATGGAGTAGGAGCTTTTTTATTGGCTGGTACGGAGTTAACTAAGCTAGTTAAAAATAGGTAATTTTTGCTTTTTGTTTTAAATCTTTACTTAAACAGATCTACTCTTCGAAAGGTAAAAGCATTAACGATTAACTACCCAAATTTGAGTACATTTTGGGTAGTTAATATGGCTCATGGTTATAAATAGGCTACGAATTCTTTGTCCGATTAAATTTCAATACTTAAAAGGAAAACGAGAACGTTTATGTCGGTTTTAACCGGTTTCATTTAATCGCAGATGATAGGCAGTCTATCGCAATGAGCAGCTACACAGGGAATATTATTATTTAGGAGACCAGAAAGACGTAGTGCTCCATTAAAATCTTATTAAAGCATCTTTTAACCATTCAGTTTTGTAAGCTGAATGGTTATTGATTTCTTTTGCCTGTTTTATGGACTAGTTAAGGCAGACTATGAGCTTTGAATACCTACTATCTACAGCATTGAATTTATTCTGTTCGCAAAATAATAAACATTGCTGTTGCTGCTATCTTTTTACTTTAGATCAAATATTTAAGGTTTAGTGCAAAAGCACTCAGTTTAAAAGTTAATCTACCTTTTTTATAAAAATAGCTCCCTTAGAGTCATTACTTATCTGACCTTTTATATTGGCTTTAATGGTAAATGCGGCACCGGTTTCATAATTATTGATCGTAAAAGGATAACTATTGTTTTTTGTGCTGGTACCAGCATAGCCGTTAAGTGTTTCCTCGGCCAATTTATTTCCATTTTTGTATATGCTGATAGAATTAATATCCAATCTGCTTTCGCCACCAATATATTGAAACGTTAAAATAAAATTGCCGTTGGCATTTACTGTTCCAGTTGCATTGATCTCTAAAGTTGTAAAATCCTTTTCCTTAATGTTGGATGGCCCCCATTCTGCAGCTAAGACACCAAGTTTTTTGAAACGATCGTATTTGTCTGGAAAATAGAAAGGTAACGAATACTGTTGCCTGTTTAATACTGTTATAGCCCAGAAATTGCTGAGATTTGTTATTTTGATGGGGTGAGTATATACTGTAGCATAAGGTGTTGGAAAAGACCCATCAGTAGTATAGCGTATTTCAGCACCCTTAACTACATTTTGTAGCGTGATGGTGTAAGTACTATCAACCTTTGTATTACTCACCAGTTTTGGTTGTGGTAGCCTAAAACCATAACCTGCATTTTGGTAGCGTTGGTAATGTGTACTCATTCTACTTTCAAATGCCGTCCAGTTTTTTAGTTTTACAGGTGTCCAGCAAACTTCTGCCAATGCACTTAGGCGTGGCAAAGCCAAATAGTCAAAATATTGCTCAGAGCGGTTTTCGTTCAATGGAACCATTTCGGCCAGTTTGTTGCCATGTATAAACTGGTCTGCCCACAAAGTGCCTGATGCACCTAATATTTGGCTTCTGTATTTTTCATCTAAACCATCCAACATGGGGTTGAAGGAATACACACGCTCTAAAGAAACCGGCCCGGCCCATGAAGCTGTTTGTACCTCGCCTGGAATGTTTTTCTCAAGCATATCAAAATAACAATAAGCAGTTAGCGATTGTACAATGCTGTGTCCTTGTTCTACAGCTTTGGCAATTTTTTTCTTGTCATTCCAGATCATTCCAACCATTTTTTCCTTTAAGCCATCTTCAATTGCTTCATCCCAGCCGACTAAAGTTTTCCCATATTTTTTTAATATAGACTGTACCCTGTTATTGAAATATACCTGCAGTTCTGATTCATTCTTCAGTCCCAGTTCGTTTTTTTTCTTTTGGCAATCAGTGCATTCTTTCCATCTGCTGTAATTGGCCTCATCGCCACCGATATGAATATATTTTGAAGGAAAAAGCGCAGTTGTTTCTTTAAATACATCTTCAAGAAACTCAAAGGTACGCTCTTTACCTACACAATAAATTTCTTTACTAATAGAGTGTTGTGTTGGCATTACGAACTGCTGGTTTGTACAGCCGAGGTAAGGGTAGGCTACTATTGCAGCTAAAGTATGTGCTGGCAGCTCAATTTCTGGTACCACTTCTACATTTCGTTTAGCCGCATAAGCTATAATTTCCCTAATGTCTTTTTGAGTATAATATCCACCTGTTTTTTCAGCGCCCAAACCACGCCATCCACCTATTGAAGTTAATTTGGGGTATTTGATAATTTCCAATCGCCAACCCGCATCGTCAATTAAATGGAAATGCAATACATTCATCTTATACATCGCCATTAAGTCGATAAACTTTAAAACATATTCTTTACTAAAAAAATACCTCGAAACATCAAGCATCATACCACGCCAAGCGTAGGCTGGGGCGTCATTAATTATGGCACCATCAATTGTCCAGATTTTGTTCTTTTGGCGTTCCTTATTATAAATTTCGACAGRCAACATCTGTAATAAAGTTTGAATGCCATAGAGTGTACCTGCGCTGCTGTTCCCGGCAATTTTAACCTGTTGATTATTCACCGATAATGTATAGGATTCTCTGCTCTTACCGGCATTTTTTGAGACAACTAAAACTATCCCGTTTGATGGTAAAGTTTTAACCTCTTTTAATTCAAAGTCGAAACCAGTGGCAGGACTTAATGCCGATGCTAAAAGTGTTGCCTGTTCTTTCAATCCATTTTGGTAATAAATCTTAGTTCCTTTATTTATGTTAAAACGTTGGCCGTTTGCTTTATAGCTTTCGGGAAGTGGAATGATATTATTTTGGGCGATAGATAGTTTTGAAAGAAACATTAAGAAAAAGATAGGCAATAAAATTTTTGTCATAAGAAACTCAATTAGGGTTAAAGTAATTTACATATTATGCCATCCATCTTAAATATTAAACAAAGCACAAACGTTTGCGTTTAATCCGCTACTTTAAATTTTGCTTTAAAATGTTGACTGCCAATAATCCAATATCGAATCGATCTCTTGTTTTTTACCATACTATATTATTTCGATCATCTTTTGTTTTTGTAATAATAAATTTACAAACGACACCTATTTCGGAAATAAGCTGGGTAATTGTGCATTAACCCACGAGCTGGGCTATGCTGAATATAATTTACTGTTTTTCTATTTCTCCTGAATCACATTGTACCTTTATTTAAAAATTTTAAAGCAAATGCGGTTGCATTATCAGGGATATTAACACCGCTTAAACGCCACATTATTGTAGATCTATCGGTAAACAAACGTTTGTGCGGTGTTTTTAAATTGACTTAAATCAAATGTGCTTAGTTTTGATAAAGGTCTCTAACTAAGATCTATACCAACATCCTTTAATCATTTTATTAGAAAACAAACGAATAAATTATTCGGGGTAACCAACTAACCAAAAAACCTATAAAAGAGTTTTTGTTGCATGTAACTTCTTGAAAGAAATCGTCCTGTTGAAATCAAGAAGAATTACTGTATTGCCTGAAATAGACAGTATCATTCGCGATATGCCTTTCAGGTAATACTGTAATTAGATGAGTGTAATATCTAACCGGAGATATTTGGCTGGTGCAGCATAAAAGATTAATAGCAGTAGCGGTGATGGTTGTTTTTTGATAATAAGAACTGAAAATTTTAACTCATAACCGATGAACAGAATATTTTTCCTTTTGGCCCTGCTAACTTTAGTTATTACAAACGTAGATGCCCAGCAGGCAGGAAAAATCGACAATGATGCCAGATCTAACAGTCTGATCGCTGCAGCTCCCTTTTTACGGATCACACCGGGTGCCCGCATTGCTGGTATGGGAAATGCCGGGGTGGCGGTTGAAGCTGATGCCCATTCTGCGGCCATTAATGCCGCATCGATGGCCTACTTGCCCTTGGGGTCGACAGGGATTGGTTTAACCTATACCCCGTGGATGAGGAACCTGGTGCCGGACATGAACCTTGCCTACCTGAGCGGCTACCGTAAGCTGGACGAACGCAATACCATAGGGGCTTCTTTGAGGTATTTTTCTATGGGCGCAGTTAGCCTTACCGATGATAACGCACAGGGATTGGGAACGGCCCGCCCAACAGAGTTTGCGGCCGATATCAGYTATGCSAGGAGTTTTGGAAAAGAATTCGCACTGGGTGGCAGTATCCGTTTCATCAAYAGCAGTCTKTWTACWGGGATGACAAGTTCAGGGGTGCAGGCCGGGCCTGGAAGAGCCTTGGCAGCCGATATATCTGGGATCTACCGTACCGGGGTGATGTTGTTCGGAGGGCCTGCAGATTGGTCGATGGGGGTAAATATATCCAACATCGGGACAAAAATGAGCTATAGCGATACCGGAACACCATATTTTCTGCCTACTGAGCTGAAACTGGGCTCTGCAGTCAC
>NZ_JBFTRT010000096.1:0-25318 GCF_056399685.1 Pedobacter sp. 01N416 | reverse complement strand
TTTAAACTTTCTTCGAAATACCAAAGGGTTAAATTGGCTTTTTCGATCGCCCATTTCATGCGTTCATCTTCGCTCGGCACATAAACCATATCTGGCTCACCCTCTCGCTCGGCAACATTTTTCTTTCCGAAAATTTTGGATAATAATCCCATTTACCGTTTCATTTTTGTTAATCGTTTGGGAAAATTCAACATATTAATAATAGCTTTTGCCTTTGATTAAAAGATCTTGTTTTTCTGCATTGCAAACGGCATAGCTAAAACCTTTCTGGATGGCATAGGCACCATACTCGCCTTTTTTGTTGATAGCTAAAAATCCTACCTGTATGTTTTTGGCAGTTTCGGGTTTCTTTTTAATGATACGCATTACCGCTTCTTTACAGGCGGCTTCGGGAGTATAACCCTGACGCATTAATTCTACCACCAAAAATGATCCAACGTTTCTTACCACCTCTTCACCTACACCTGTTGAAGTTGCACCGCCAACTTCATTGTCTACGTAAAGGCCAGCGCCTATAATCGGGCTATCACCAATTCTTCCATGTAATTTATAGGCCATGCCACTGGTTGTACAGGCACCAGAAATGTTTCCTTTAGCATCAATTGCGAGCATGCCAATGGTATCGTGATTATATTGGTTTCCAGGAAGTTTTTGCGGCGCAGCTTTCTGGTAGAGCTTATTTTCGATGTTCATTACAGGCGCATATTTCGCCGTTTTTAACCATTCTTTCCAAGCTTTTTCGCTGGCAGGAGTAAGTAAGTTTTCTTTTTTAAAACCCTGTTCTAACGCAAACTGCAAAGCACCATCGCCAGCCAACATTACGTGCGGCGTTTTTTCCATCACTTTACGCGCAACCGAGATAGGATGTTTAATATGTTCGAGTGCTAAAACGGCGCCACAGTTACCGAGTTCATCCATAATACAGGCATCGAGGGTAACGTGTCCATCGCGATCTGGCAAACCACCATATCCAACAGATTGGTTGTTCTCATCAGCCTCGGGTACCCAAACGCCTTGCTCTACAGCATCTAAGGCACGTCCACCGGTTGATAAGACCTTCCATGCATCAGCATTAGCCGCAATTCCAAAGTCCCAGGTCGAAATTACAATCGGGAAATTTTCTGCTTTTGTTTCTTCATGCGGAATTACATTAGCGATACTACTTTTATCAATAGCCAGCAATCCAGCCGATAGGGCAGATGCTTTTATAAATTTGCGGCGGTTAAACATGTGTGTGGTTATTGTTTGTGGTGTTATTAATTTAACTAATGGTAAACCGATCTGCATCCTTTAAAAATGGAAATTGTCTTCTGATTTTGACCAATTCTTCGTAATTAATACTGAATGTATATAAATCTTCGTCTTCCGGTTTATAATAAACGGTATTACCGTAAGGATCTAAGCACATGGATAATCCACTGTGGTAAATCTGATTTCCATCATGCCCAACGCGGTTTACAGCAATAACATAACTTTGGTTTTCTATTGCCCTGGCCGGAATTAATGCTTTCCAATGTGCCGATCGTTTATCAGGCCAGTTGGCAACTAAGAGTAAGATATCGTATTCCTGATCTACATTGCGTAACCAAACCGGAAAACGCAAATCGTAACAAATGGCTAATCTGATTTTCCATCCTTTAAGTTCGACAATAAGTTTTTCTTTACCCGGACTAAAGTGGTGATCTTCATCACCCATGCCAAACAAATGGCGTTTATCGTAATGCTGGTTTTTACCATCTGGCTCCATCCAGATTAAACGGTTAAAATATTGATTGTTTTCTTTTATGATGATGCTTCCCGTAACTACGCAGTTGTACTGATGTGCCATTTTTTGCATCCACTGCATCGTTTTTCCACCCATTTCTTCGGCTAAGGCTTCAGAGTTCATGCTAAAACCYGTGTTAAACATTTCGGGTAAAATAATAATATCGGTTTTCTCCCTTACACCCATCGATAATCTAAGTGCCAGATTCAAAAGGTTTTTCTCAATGTTTTCCCAAAAAAGATAGGCCTGAAAGACAGTTACTTTCAGATTTTCTATTTGAGTGTACACAGGTGTTTCCATTGTATATAGGTTTAGTCTGGTTAAACGTTTTTTAATTTCTCTGCCGCTAAGGCAAGTGTAGCATTTTCTTTAGCAAAGCAAAACCTGATAATTTTATGATCGGTTGCTTTTTGGTAAAATGCAGAAACCGGAATGGTGGCCACGCCAAATTCCTTGATCAGCCTCATACTAAAATCAGTGTCTTTTTCATCGCTGATACTGCTGTAGCTTGCGCATTGAAAATACGAACCGTTGCAAGGTAAAAGCTTAAAACGGCTTTCAGCCAAAAGACTTCTGAAATAATCTCTTTTTTGTTGAAAGAATGTGCCTATTTCAGTATAATTTTTTGGTTCTTTAATATAATCGGCAATAGCCTGCTGCATGGGACTATTAACGCTGAAAACATTAAATTGGTGTACCTTCCTAAATTCTTTGGTTAGTTTCTCTGGTGCCAAACAGTAACCCAGTTTCCAGCCAGTAGCATGTAAGAGCTTACCAAAGGAGGCTACAATAAAACTTCTTTGCTTTAATTCAGGGTAAAGCATTACACTTTGGTGTTTTTGTTCATCGTAAATTAGATGTTCATAAACTTCGTCGCTCAAGATTAAAATATCGGTTCCTGTAATCAGTTTAATAAGCGATTTCATATCATCTGACGATAAAATACTACCCGTTGGGTTTTGTGGCGTATTTAAGATGATCATTGTGGTTTTGGCCGTAAACAATTTCTTAACCATATCCCAGTCAATTGCATAACTCGGCGGGGCAAGCTCGTAGGTTTTAACCAGGCCTCCTAAAAGTTTAATGGTAGGTGCGTAACTATCATAGGCTGGCTCGAAAATGATAACTTCATCACCTGCATTGATAATGGCGGCCAATGCTGTAAAAATAGCTTGCGTTCCACCTGCTGTAACCGTAATTTCTGTTTCAGGATTATATTTTATGTTATATAATTTTTCAACTTTCTCAGCAATGGTTTCTTTTAAAAAACCAGAACCAGGCATCGGAGCATATTGATTATAACCATCTTGCATGGCTTTATTTACCAATTCAACTAGTTTTGGATCGCAGGCGTAGTCAGGAAATCCCTGAGAAAGATTAATGGCATTGTGTTCTGCGGCAAGTTTACTCATCACCGAAAAAATGGTGGTACTTACGCCAGGAAGTTTAGATTGTATATTAAGCATCTTATAAGCGAAAATAGGAAAAAAAAGCTTAAAGCGTAAAAACCCATGCCAAAAGCCCCGCTACTTGATCGTGCGATTGCAATTCTGCATAAAGAGAAAATTTTAAGAATCATTAAACCCTCGTGTTAAATTAACGTCAATAACCAGCGTATTAAACAGGCGGTTGTCAATGAATTTTAGTTCGGAATTTTTGTATTATTTCAAATATATTTTCGCTTATTTAAAATTATTCCAGATAAACCCCTTTCTTTGCATTTTAAAATCTCAATTATTCATTAAATATGAAGTTTAAACACTTAACCGCTGCCTTTTTACTGGTAATAAGTGCATCTGCATTTGTTAGCCCGAAAAAAGCTTTAAGAACATTTGTTTCCAACTACGAAAATGTATTGGGCACATCCTTAGAATTAAAATTTAAAACAACCAATCAGGCCGATGCAGATGTAGCCGAAGCGCGTGCATTAAACGAAATAGATAGGTTAGATGATATTTTAAGTGCTTATAAAGCTGACAGCGAGTTTAGTARATGGATGAGCAATGGTAAACAAACCACCAAAGTTTCGGCAGATTTGTTTGAAGTTTTAAAGCAATTTGAGCATTATAAAGTATTAACCAATGGCGCACTTGATGCATCAGCTAAAGTAATAGGTGATGTTTGGAAAAAAGCAGCGGCCGAAGATCGTTTACCATCTGCTGAAGCATTAGCGCATGCAGTTACTTTGGTTAAACAAAAACACTACATTTTAAACGAACAGGATAAAACGGTTACCCGTTTGGATGATGCACCATTGGCATTAAATTCTTTTGCAAAAAGTTATATCATTAATAAAGCTGCTGAGAAAGCGCTTCAAAGCCAGGGAATTGAAAACGTGGTTGTGAATATTGGTGGCGATATGGTAATTAAAGGAAATCAGCCCGAAGCTATCGAAATAGCAAACCCTAAAGCTGATGCCGAGAACGATGCCGCACTAACAACAGTCAAAGTGTCGAATATGGCCGTGGCAACCAGTGGTAATTACCGCAGGGGTTTTAATGTAAATGGAAAATGGTATTCGCATATTGTTGATCCACGTACTGGAAAACCTGCTTCGGAAATAATTAGTGCAACGGTTATTGGCCCAGATGCTAGTGAAGCAGGTGCTTTGGCTACTTCTTTTAATGTACTTTCTATTGCCGAGATCGAGGCATTGACTGCGACTAGAAATGACATCGCCTACTTGTTAATCACTAAAGATGGCAAAGAAATTAAAAGCAAAGAATGGGCTAATTACGAGCTTGCTTTAAATAAGCCAGCTCCTGTTTTAGAAAAAGCAAACAAAGCGGATAAACTTTGGAATACTAAATATGAATTAGTGGTAAACTTAGAAATTGCCAACATCGAATCTACAGATGGTAAACGTGTCCGTCGTCCGTTTGTGGCAGTATGGATTGAGGATGCAGCTAAAAGCCCAGTGCGTAATCTGGCTATTTGGTATAACAAACCACGTTGGTTGCCAGATTTAAAATCGTGGAGCCGTGCCAATGGCGATGAGTTTAAAAAAGGAGCGGAAGGAAAACTAAGCTCAACAAGTTCTGCAACACGTGGCCCAGGTAAATATAGCTTATCATGGGATGGAAAAGACGATAGCGGGAAGTTGGTAAAAGCAGGTAATTACACCGTTTTTATTGAAGTAGCCCGCGAACATGGAACTTATCAGGTAATTGCTCAAGAAATGAAATTTACCAGCTCAGCAAAAAGAATAGAATTAACGCCAAATACAGAACTAACATCAGCATCTCTTGACTACAGAAAAATCGGAACCGCAAAAAAATAAGATAACGGTTGCACCTAGCGGCCTGGGCAAAAAGCAGGTTAAAAAAGATAATGGAAAAGGTAAGGGTAAAAAGCGTTTAGCCGGTTTATCACGCTGGTTGCACATTTATTTATCGATGGTGAGTTTTACGATTCTACTATTCTTTGCTGTATCGGGCTTAACCTTAAATCATGCAGATTGGTTTACTTCTGGTAAGGAAGTGGTTACTAAAGATTCTGGATCAGTAAGTTTAAAATGGGTAAACCAACCAGATACCAATAAGATCAATAAGTTACAAATTGTTGAATTTTTTAGGGGTAAACATGAGGTTAAAGGCGCATTGAGCGATTTTAGGATAGATGACAGGGAACTGAGCTTAACCTTTAACGGACCAGGTTACCTGGCCGATTCCTTTATTGATCGTGAAACCGGAAAATACGAATTAACCACAACCAGATTTGGTGTTGTTGCTGTGATTAACGATTTGCATAAAGGAAGAGATTCTGGTAAGGCCTGGTCGTGGATTATCGATATTTCGGCAGTGCTGATGACGTTGGTATCTATTTCAGGAATTATCTTAATCTGTTTTATTAAAAAGAAACGATTAAGCGGCTTCATCATCGCAGCAGTGGGTACGATTGTTTGCTATTTGATTTACAAGTTATTTGTACCATAGTTTTAATTCCAACACACGGAGAGACTGTATCATATTTGTGATTCCATTCGAACTTGTCACGCTGAGCTTATCGAAACGCTTTGCGTGGCATTTAAACAAGTCCTTCGACAGGCTATTGTTGATAGATTCCGTAGATAAATCGTCATTGCGAGGCACGAAGCAATCTTAAAGCGCTCGCTACTAGCGATAGTTGTAAGATTGCTTTGTCGGCTGAAAAGGCCTCCTCGCAATGACGATTCCTCGCCGACACATAGCACTAAAAACCTCTTGGTGTCTTTGTGGTAAAATATTAATGCGCTGCAACAGCAGCATCAGGCGATGCCTCCACTTCAGTGGTGATAAACCTTCTACCGATTAACAAACAGCCTAAAGCAATAAACGCAGCTGCTGTCATTACCAAAGGCATAGGCACAACCGAGTGTTCGCTAAATAAACTTACCATTACCGAGGCCAGTGCGCCTAATCCCATTTGTAAGGCACCCATTAGGGCCGATGCACTACCCGCATTTTTGGTAAACGGAGCGAGTGACAAGGCAGCCGCATTTGGGTTAATTAAACCTAAGCAGGCCAAAAATAAGGCGATAAAGCCTATGGTAGAATATAAATTTAACCAGTTATTTAAGGCGAAAACCAAAAAGATTAAACTGAAAATACATTGTGCAATAAGTGCATAGGTTACAATATTTTTGCTGGTAAACCATTTTRGTATCAAGCTGTTCACTTGACTCGATCCAATAAATGATACAGAAAGCAGTGCGAAGATCCAGCCGTAGCCTGTTTTACTTACCTCATATATTTTCATAAATACCTGAGGCGACGAAGATACATAGGCGAATAATCCCGAAAAGGTAATCGAACTGATTAGCGCATAGGTGTAAAATTGAGGCTCTTTTAAAACGGTAAAGAAATTGTTTAAAATAGGTTTTGGTTTTAAAGAGTAATTCGGATCAGGTTTATAACTCTCCGGTAGCTTGAAAATTGAAGCCAGGAGCATTAAAACGGCCATCAATCCTAAAAAYACAAACACATATTTCCAGCCCAGGGCCGAAATTAAGTAGCCCCCTGCAGTTGGGGCAAGCATAGGCGAAACCGCGATCACCAGCATTAAGGAAGCAAATACTTTCGGGCTTTCTTCTACCGAAAACAGATCCCGTACCATGGCAACAGAGGCTACAGCTGTGGCACAACTTCCAATGGCCTGCACAAAACGTAAAACAATTAGTTGATTAACATCAGTTACAGCCAAACAAAGAAAAGAGGCAAGGATATAAAGTGCTAAACCAAAATATAACGGTTTCTTTCTCCCAAATTTATCTAATAGCGGACCATACAATAACTGGCCGGCAGAAATCCCGATAAAAAAGCTTGATAATGATAGGGCTACAGTTGATTCATTACTTCTTAAATCCTTTGCAATATCAACAAAACCAGGTAGGTACATATCAATAGAGAAGGGGCCAAGAGCTGCCAATGAACCTAAAATGAGTATGAGATAGAAGTGTTGTTTTTTAGCCATGAAGATTACCAGATTTTGTTAGCGCAAAGATTGGGAGATTTAATTTGCTAACCTATTTTTACCGTCGAACGATTGTAAAAATCATATTTTATTATTGAACGATTAAAGCGAGTGGCTGCGTAATCTTTGTGTTAGCCCTGTTAAAAATACGATGATTGTTATGCTAAATCTGCTATTTATTTATAGATTTATAGTCTATGACTTTTAAGACGAAAGAAAGCCGTTTACTACTCATTCTGGGTAGCTTTTTTGTAGCAAATGCTATATTATCAGAGTTTATTGGGGTTAAATTGTTCAGTGTTGAAGAAACGCTGGGCTTTAAAAAGTTCGACATAAACTTACTGGGTGTTCCGCATCTATCCTTTGTAATGTCGGCAGGAGTATTAACCTGGCCGATTATTTTCATCATGACGGATATTATCAATGAATATTTTGGTGTTAAACAAGTTCGGTTCTTATCTATTCTTACCGCCATATTAATTGCATTTGCCTTTCTTGTGGTTTGGGGATCGATGCATTTAACTGCCGCCGATTTCTGGGTGCATCAAAATATAAACGGAGAAGACCTCAATATGAATAATGCATTTGCGGGGATATTCGGGCAAGGGATGTGGATCATTGTAGGATCGATTACGGCCTTTATTATCGGGCAAATGGTTGATGTAATGATATTCCATAAAATAAAAAGAATAACAGGGGAGCGGGCACTTTGGCTACGCGCTACAGGTTCTACTTTGGTCTCTCAGTTTATTGATAGTTTTGTGGTCATTTTTATCGCATTTTACATAAATCCTCAATACCATTATAGCTGGCAACAGGTTTTTGCCATTGGTTTAGTAGGATATACCTATAAGTTCGTTGTGGCTATTTTAATGACCCCGATTTTATATATCGTACACGCCATAATTGATGGTTACTTAGGGAAAGACCTCGCACACAAGCTGATCAAAATGGCTGGAAGGGGATAAACATTTAAAACAAATAATAACCAAATTAATCCTATTTATGAGAAACATTTTAATGCTATTGGCAGTGCTTTCATTATTTTCTTGTGTTAACAAAGATGCAGGCAAAAAAGGTTCAGATCTTAATATTCAAGGTACCTGGCAGTTAGTTTCGGCTACAACCATCGAAAATGGAACTAGCCAAACAACAGATTATTCCGGCAAGCTGAAAATGATCAAGATGTTTAATAACACACATTTTGCATTCTTAAAACACAGCCTTAATCCTAAAGATACCAGCAGTTTTGATGCTGGTGGAGGAAGTTATGTACTGGATAAAGATGATTATACCGAGCATTTAGAATATTATAAAAACAAAGATTGGGAAGGCAAAACTTTTAAGTTTAAACTCGCTATCCATAAAGATACTTTGATTCAGAAAGGCATTGAGAAGGTAGAAAAAGCAGGGGTAGACCGGGTGATTATCGAAAAATACATTAAGGTAAAGTAATTAACGCAAAAGGTCGGACTCGCTCCGACCTTTGTGCTTAACAACAAAACAAATAAAAAAATTAACCTTAAAAATAAATTATAGGCTTGCCAATTCCTGGGCAAATACATTTTCACTCAATTGCTCTTGTTTGTATATCTGTCTGCCTGTGTAAGCCACAAAAACAGATTCATCCAAAAGCAAGTCGCGGTTCTTAATTAAACTCTCCAACTTAACTGTTCCAACCACATATTTATAGCTGCTTGCAGCATAACGTTCGCTGATGTTGTCAAATTCTAACAGTGTAATCAGATCTTCATCCGCATAACGTAGGTAAATCTCCAATAAAATTTCTTCCGTATGTTTTACGCCATTTTCTGAGTGGTATTTTTTATACTCGTAACGGTAATCGTAACGCAAGGCAGCAATGTCAGAAAGTACAGCAGCACCAGTAGGGTGGCCTCCGGCACCTTTACCGTAGAAAAATTGTTTATCAGCAAAAGCCGCCTGAACTGCAACTGCATTGTACTCGTTTTCTACGTTGTAAAGGAAATCATCTTTAGCTACCAGCTTCGGTAGTACATAAGTTACGATATCTTTTGTATTCACTTTACGTGCCGTAGGAACCAATTTGATTTTAAAGTTTTTCTCACGCGCATATTTAATGTCGTGGTTAGAAAGGTTCTGTATACCGATGTTTAAAATGGCATCTGGATTTACAAATAAACCATATGCGTGTGCTGTGGCAATAGCCAGTTTATATTTCGGATCGTAGCCCCCCACATCCAAAATCGGGTCGGTTTCTGCGAAACCTAAATCTTGTGCTTCTTTTAAAGCCGAGTCGTAACTTTGGTTCTCATTAAATATTTTCGACAAAATGTAATTAGATGAGCCATTAAAAATTCCACTCAAAGCATGGAATAATTCATTGTCGTAATATTCCTCCAGGTTACGGATAATTGGAATACTGCCGCAAACGGCCCCTTCGTACAATAAAGAAGTACCATACTCTTGTTGTAAATCAACCAGCTCTTTTAAGTGTGTGGCGATCATTTTTTTATTGGCAGAAACTACGTTTTTACCGTTTTTTAATGCAGTGGTTACAATTTCGTAAGCAGCATCGGCATCGTTAATTAATTCTACAATTGTATTGATCTCTGTATTGTTCAGTATTTCGTTGCGATCAGTGGTGAACAGATCTTTATTAAGGGTACGCTTCTTTCTTGGGTCTTTTATTGCAATTTTAATGATCTCCAGGTTTAGGTTCTGGCTTTGGATAATATCCAATAAACCTTGTCCTACAACACCGAAACCAAATAAACCGATTTTTAAATTCTTACTCATTGTTATTTTTGTGATTACACAGATAGATGGATTACACCGATATAGCTGTTCTYATTTTGTGATTTATTTTAAATTTTATTATGGTACCCAGTTTTTCACCTTCAACCTTTACACCCTCTACCTTTTACCTCTCTAGGCGGTATGCTGTAGTTTGATTATTTTTTTATTCCGGCTTTCTTTGATGAAGTTTCCAATTACGTTAGTCAAGGCATCTGTTTCGATTAAAAATCCATCGTGACCATAATCTGAGTGCAAGGCACTAAATTCTGCTCCTGGGATATGATCGGCCAGGTATTTTTGCTCCGATAAAGGAAACAAAACGTCATTTTCTATCCCGATTACCAAAGTATTTGCCGTAATTAATTTTAGTGCATCAGCAATGCTTTTGCGGTTACGGCCCACATTGTGGCTGTCCATTGCTTTGGTTAAATAATAATAACTGTAGGCGTTAAAACGGTTAATCAGTTTTTCTCCCTGATAATTCTGATAAGAAGAGGATCTGAAATTGTCGGTTTTATCGTTTACGCTTTCTACCTGTGTACTGCCGTAAGCACTGTAGGTTCTATAACTTAAAAGTGCAATGCTACGGGCTGTTTTTAAACCTTTGCTGCCACCGTTTGGCTGGTTGGCATAAAAAGTTCTATCGGTAGTAATGGCCAAACGCTGACTTTCGTTAAAAGCAATTCCCCATGGAGAATGGGCTGCATTAGTCGCAATCAAGATCAGGTTTTCAATTTTATTCGGCTCCGAAATACTCCACTCAACAGCTTGCTGTCCGCCTAAAGAACCTCCGATCAATAATTTAATATAATCAATGCCTAAATGCGAAGCCAATAACTGGTGTGCCGATACTAAATCGCGGATAGTAAACTGCGGAAACGAAAGGTAATAAGGTAAGCCTGTTACGGGATTAGTACTTAATGGATTTGTGCTGCCGTAATGCGAGCCTAAAACATTAGCGCAAACGATATAATGCTCTTCGGGATTGAACAAAGCATTTTCGCCGAACAAACCTTCCCACCATTCAAAAACGTCAGCATTGGCGGTAAGTGCATGGCAAACCCAAATTCGAAACCCTCAGTGCATTCGGTTTTACTCCTGCTGCTAATTGCTCTGTTTCGCTTAATTGCTGGTGCGTTGTGGCAGAAGGCTGAATGATCAGCGTTTTTGCATCACCCACATTGGCCAGGTGCGACGCCAGTTTTAAGTTATCAATTACCTGTGATGCATTTTCTTTGCTTCCAGCTAATTCGAAAGACAAAACTGCGCCAAAACCATTGCTTAAATATTTTTTAGCCAGGTTGTTATATTTACTGCTGGCTAAGCCAGGGTACTGAACTTCTTTAACTAGTGGATGGTTTTCTAACCAGGTTGCCAATTCTAACGCATTATCTACATGGCGCTGAACGCGGAGTGATAAAGTTTCTAATCCTTGTAATAAAAGAAAAGAATTGAAAGGCGATAGGGCAGGTCCCAGATCTCTTAATCCTTCTACCCGGGCACGGATGATAAACTGGATGTTACCAAATGGTCCGCCGATACCAAAAACATCGCTGAAAACCAAACCATGATAACCTTCTGAAGGCTCAGAGAATTGAGGGAATTTCCCATTGCCCCAGTTGTAATTTCCACCGTCAACGATAACCCCGCCAATACTTGTTCCATGCCCGCCGATCCATTTAGTTGCAGATTCTACAACAATGTTGGCGCCATGTTCCAATGGTTTAAACAAATAACCTCCTGCACCAAAAGTATTGTCGACCACTAATGGTAGATCGTATTTTTTTGCAATTGCGGCAATTTTTTCGAAATCAGGCACACTAAATGCAGGGTTGCCAATGGTTTCTAAAAAGATTGCTTTTGTTTTATCGGTTATYTTACTTTCAAATTCTTCAGGTACATCTGGATTTGCAAAATCGACATGAATACCCAAGCGCTTAAAAGCTACTTTGAATTGATTATAGGTTCCGCCGTAAATGTGAGATGAAGAAACGATGCTATCACCAGCCTCCAATATGTTATTTAGTGCGATAAATTGAGCGGCTTGCCCCGATGCGACTGCTAAAGCTGCCACGCCACCTTCTAAAGCGGCAATACGTTTTTCGAAAACATCGCTGGTTGGATTCATGATCCTGGTGTAGATATTACCAAACTCTTTTAAGGCAAATAAATTGGCGCCGTGTTCTGCATTTTTAAAACCATAAGAAGTGGTTTGGTAAATAGGAACAGCTCTTGATCCTGTTGTTGGATCTATTTCCTGGCCAGCGTGCAGTTGTAAAGTTTCAAATTTATATGATGTTGACATAATTTCTATTTTTTTAGTTGATGTGATTAGATAGCAGAAATTAGGATAATCCTAAAACCTAGCAGGGCGTATCCCGGTTTCCCGGGACCTTCCAATTTGAAAGAAACAAAAAAGGAAGATTTTTAAATTACTGTATGCAACAGCACATACAAGTAAACGCACGCATATCACAACAAATAAAAGAAATAGAAGCTTGTTCTACCTTTTTAAGGTCTGTACTGGGTTCGCTTAGCGATTGAAGATTTAATGTTTTCATCAGTTCTAATTTATATCTCCAAATAACACCATGTTATCCGGTCAGGAATTGGCACCTTCTCTTTCTGAGGGTTGCCAGTGGGTCATCGAGCCAGTCTCTCGCCACTTCTTTATAAATCAACCCGTGAAGATTGACTTTTATTTAGCTATCTGCCAAATAATATTTCAAATGTCTGAATTTAATTTTAATCCACAAAATAAAATTTCGAAATTACATTAACTCATTGAAAATGAATTGCGTATTTTTATGATGCAATGACAATCTGAAACTTTAATACTGAATTAACGCTTAAAATTCTAAGTTTGTGGTACCTATCTAAATTAATTATGATGAAAAATACAAAATCACTATGTTTAGGCCTGTTGTTTACTATTGCTTGTTTAAATAATGTAAATGCTCAATTCGGAGGCTTAAAAGATAAATTATTAAAAGTGGGCACTGCCCAGGGTGCTAAAGCTTTAGGCGTAGACAAGTTTTTAAAACAACCTGCTGCCATTACCACTAATTTTGAAGACGTAAATAGAGAAGGCGAAAAGCTGCCTGATTTTATTAATTCATTAAATTTAAAAGCCCAGCCCTTGTATTTACTGCCTAAAAATCCAGATGGTGGTTTTGTGCTTTGTGAGGGGCTTTACGAAATGACCAATAAAAGTTATTGTCTAAAAGCAGGAACTTTTGCCCCATCAAAGGGTGATGGTTACATGTTTGCACCTGTTTTAGGCCCGAAGGAAGAAATTGTGGTTTCTATACTGAAAAGCGCTGAGAAACATCCTGATGTAGACCAGCACGATATTCAGGCATTATTATGGACCATTATTGCAAGAACAAAATTTGCCGATTTTAACGGACAGGTTAAAGTAACTGCCATTAAATTATTAACACCAAAACAACTTACACAATTGGAAGGTGGTGCTTTAGGTGTTTTGCCTTTCGATGTAATGGAAAAGGCTAAAGACCAGTTACCATCGGGGGTGAGGGCTGTTTTTGAAACAGAAAATAATATCCGTCAACTGGTTTCGTCTGGGAATTATACTTATGCTGATATGGAAAAATATGCGATTATAGCGGGTATGGCGCCACCAAGAAGCGATGTGCCAAGCGGTATCTGGACCAAACACCCTGACGGTTATTATGTACGTTATTTTCCTTCTGGTTATTCGATTACCAAGGTACAGGTTTATGTACCTAAAGAATTATTGGCTGGTGGTACAAAATTAATATATGATGCTGCTGGTGACATTGCCTGCCCAGCTAATACAGGCTCGCAACGTTTAGCGCAGACTAATGAGCCTCTGGAGGCAAATTATTCGTTGAAGTTGACTACGATTTGTAATCCTAAATAGATTTCAAAACAAATATTCGTCATTGCGAGGAGGAACGACGAAGCAATCTTAAAGCGCACGCTAGTAGCGACCGTTGTAAGATTGCTTCGTCGGCTGAAAAAGCCTTCTCGCAATGACGATTCTTTTTAACCCAAAGCCTGCGCTAAATCGGCGATAATATMGTCTACATGCTCTAAGCCCACAGAAATACGGAGTAAATTTTTTGGCGTTTTACTATCAGGGCCTTCCACCGAATAACGGTGCTCAATTAAACTTTCTACACCACCTAAACTGGTAGCCTGCGCAAATAGCTGAACCTTATTTACTACTTTGTGGGCCACTTCAACACCTCCTTTAACCAAAAACGACATCATCCCACCAAAATCTTTCATTTGTTTCTTTGCAATTTCGTGCTGTGGGTGACTTTCCAAACCTGGATAAAAAACAGCTTCAACATTTGGATGTCCGTTTAAATAGTCAGCTATGATTTTTCCATTTTCACAGTGGCCTTTCATGCGGTAAGCCAGTGTTTTAATGCTTCTGGTTAACAGGAAACAATCAAAGGGAGAAGGAACCGCACCACCCGTTTGCTGAATATTTTTGATTTTCTCCCATAACGCATCTTTTTTTGCTGTTGCCAGAATTCCACCAAGTACATCGCTATGGCCACCCAGGTATTTGGTACTGCTATGCATTACAATATCAGCACCCAGTAAAATCGGGTTTTGTAAAATAGGCGAAGCAAAGGTGCTGTCGCAGGCCATTGTAATGTTTTTAGCTTTAGCTATTTTGGCAATTTGTTCGATATCGGTAATCTTTAATAATGGGTTGGATGGGGTTTCGATCCAGATCAATTTGGTGTTAGGTTTGATGCTCGATTGGATTAGGTTTAAATCAGTTTGGTCAACAAAATCAAATTCCAAACTATCGTTAAAAATCGTAAGAAGCTGTTTTTTAATTCCCCAATACATATCATCAGGAGCAATAATGTGGCTACCAGGTTYTAAGGCCTGGAACAAAACCATACCACAGGTATTGCCCGAAGAAAAAGCAGCAGCATCTTCGCCATATTCTAATGTGGCTACAGTGTTTTCTAAAGCAGACCGGTTTGGATTGCTTACCCTGCTATACATATGCCCTCCGGGATAACCTCCATCTTCATCACGAAAAAAAGTTGTTGATAAATTAATAGGCAGGGTAACATCGCCAGTAATGCTTTTTACAAGATTAGCAGCGTGAATAGCAAGGGTTTCGGGTTTCATGATAATTGATTTTGATCGAAGTGATATGGTGATGCAATTTAATAATTTGGCGCTAATTTAAGGTTCGTAATGGTTTTGGCAAGATTTATGTAACAAGTTTGACGAAATTAAATTAAACGAAAATGAAAAGATTATTTATAGCTATCGCAATAGCATGTTCTACTTTAGTAATGTTACAAAGTTGTTCATCAACTAAAAATGCTGCAACAGGTATTAATGGTGGTAGAGGAACAATTACTGGTACCTGGGTTTTAAACAATGTAACTTTAGAGGGTTTGCCTGACCAAGCTGTTCAAGGTTTATTCGGCGAAAAATCATATAAATGTTTTCAGGGAAGTACATGGAAATTAACCAATAGCGGTAATGGTTCTTATACTTTACCAGCATCAAGTACTTGTGGTTCAGTAATGCAAACTATTTTCTGGTCGGCAACACCTGCTGATGAAACTTTCCAATTCAAGAAAATTTTTGAAGGTGATAAAGCTAAAAATGTAACAGAGGGTTACCGTTTGGTGTTAACTCAACTTTCTAAAGGAAATATGGTTATGAAATCGCCAATTGAATTCGGTGGAAAAACAGCTAATATCGTGTTGACGTTTTCTCCAGCAGCCAATTAAGCATTAGTTACGTAACCGTTATGAACGGCTTCATAACTAATAATAAATGTTCATGATAGCATTACTATCACTGAAACACATAAATTGCCAGTGAAAAACATATAGTGAGAGCACTTCTGAAAAGAGGTGCTTTTTTTGTTTACTGTTTTTTAGGTGCCACGGAAACACGGATTTACACGGAGTTTCTTAGACTCTTTTATAATAGGGTTTTACCATAGATTAATACAGATATAAATTAGAATCAGGTTTTGTCTTACAAGCCTGTCCGTCAAGCGGGGAACATCAATTTATACTGAAGTTTGACAGTTATTTTTCCGTGACTTCCGTGTTTCCGTGGCTAATATTAACGCCTACAGCTAAGCTCACATTAAAAGCAATCAATATCAGTGTTCATCTGTGGTTGATTCTCACAGCCAACATTCAAAAATCGCGGTTTGTTACAAGAAAATGATTTTCAAATCGCCTCATTATTGTATTTTTGTTCAAAATAAATCAGGAATGAATACAACTGAGCAAGTTGAAAAGATATTAGCTGATACCAATTTATCAACTGAATTACAAAACATAGCACACAAAGTCCTTCACGGAGAACGGATTACCTTTGATGAAGGCGTTCACTTGTACGAACATGCAGAACTGGGTTACCTTGGTATTCTGGCAAATTTTATCCGCGAACAGAAACACGGTGATAAAACTTATTTCAACCGGAACTTCCATTTAGAACCTACCAATCTTTGCGTTTACGACTGCAAATTTTGCTCATACTCCCGTTTAATCAAACAAAAAGAAGAAGGCTGGGCCTTAACAATGGAGCAAATGCTCGATATCGTTAAAAAATATGATGGCGAACCTGTAACGGAAGTGCATATTGTAGGTGGGGTACTTCCTCAATATGATGTTGCCTTTTATTCTGCTTTATTTTCGGCTATTAAACAGCATCGCCCTGATTTGCATGTGAAAGCATTAACACCTGTTGAGTACCATTATATCTTTAAGAAAGCCAAAATCGATTATGCAACAGGTATGCGTTTGATGAAAGAGGCCGGATTAGAATCAATACCAGGTGGAGGAGCAGAGATTTTTCACCCTGAAATCAGAGAACAGATTGCTAAAGATAAATGTACTGGTCAGCAATGGCTTGATATTCATGAAGAATGGCATAAACTTGGTATGCGCAGTAATGCCACCATGCTTTATGGTCATATTGAAAAATATTGGCACCGGGTAGATCATATGGAGAAATTACGGGAATTGCAGGATCGCACGGGTGGTTTCCAGACTTTTATTCCACTAAAATTCAGAAATCAACATAACCAGATGAGTAATGTGCCTGAATCTTCAGTAATTGAAGACTTAAGGAATTACGCCATCGCCCGTATTTATATGGACAACTTCGATCATATTAAAGCTTATTGGGCAATGATCAGTCGTGAAACAGCTCAGCTATCCTTAAATTATGGTGTTGATGATATAGACGGAACCTTGGATGATACCACCAAAATATATTCAATGGCCGGAGCCGAAGAGCAAACACCCGCAATGAGTACCAAAGAGCTGGTGAATCTGATTAAACAAGTGGGGAGAAAAGCAATAGAGCGTGATACTTTGTATAATGTGGTTACCGATTTCGAGCACGTAGTTTTCGAAGAAGAAAAGAAACCTCAGTATTATAAGCTACCCGTTGTGAATTAATAATCGAATGAAAGAATGAGAGATTGAGTGAATGTGATAGGCAACTCGGTATTCGATCATCAAAACTCAATCATTCATTAATTAAACAATCAATAAACTCAATCATTCAAAATTCAATCATTATTGATGAAGGAAATATACATTATACGCCACGGCGAAACGGAACTTAACAGACAAGGCATAGTACAGGGCAGAGGTATAAATTCTGACTTAAATGATTTAGGTAGGGCACAGGCCGAAGCGTTTTATCAAACCTATAAAAATGTCCCATTTGATAAGATTTACACTTCGGATTTAAAACGTACCTGGCAAACCGTCCAGAAGTTTATTGATTCGAGATTACCCTGGGAAAAACTTTCGGGTTTAGACGAATTGGCCTGGGGCATTTGGGAAGGGAAACCGAATACAGAAGATGCACGAGATGCTTTCCGTGAGATGCTGCAAAGCTGGCAGGATGGTGATTATACTGCTCATTTCGAAGGTGGCGAAAGCGTTCAGGATGTTTACGAACGTTTAAAACAACCGATGGAAGTTTTGATTTTATATACGGATTAGAACATTCGGACATTATAAATAAAATTGATTTAAGTTTAGATATTCCTTCAGATTGCGCAGCTAAAGTAATTAACGGTCAGGTTGATATCGGTTTAATGCC
The DNA here is from genome assembly GCF_056399685.1 of Pedobacter sp. 01N416. NCBI lineage: Bacteria > Pseudomonadati > Bacteroidota > Sphingobacteriia > Sphingobacteriales > Sphingobacteriaceae > Pedobacter > Pedobacter sp. 01N416. The sequence goes on along the minus strand of NZ_JBFTRT010000096.1, from coordinate 7,215 downwards.
TGTAGCAGCTATTCCCTTGGTTCCAAATGCCAATATTGTAGCCGATTATTGTATTGGAAGTGATGGAGGTGTAAATTCTGTATTCATTTTTAGTGAAGTTCCTGCCCAGGAAATTAAAACGGTTAGACTGGACACCCACTCGCGTACTTCGAACAATTTAGCCAAGGTATTGCTTAAGTTTCATTGGAAAAAAGAAGTGGAGTTTACTACCGACCCTGCTGCAAAAACCGATGCTTTTGTTTTAATCGGTGATAGAACCTTTGGTAAAAAAGAAGACTTTGCTTACGCTTACGACATGGGTGAGGAGTGGAAAAACTTTACCGGATTACCATTTATGTATGCGGCCTGGGTGGCCAACAAAGAAATCTCACTAGAATTTAAGGCTGAATTTAATGCCGCTTTAAAATTTGGCTTAGCCCATAGAAAAAATGTTTTACAGGAATTACCTGAAGTGCCGAATTTCGATCTGGAGGATTACCTGTACTACAAACTTCAATTTGATGTTACCGATGATAGAAAAAAAGCGTGTATGGTTAAGTTTTTGTCGGTATTCAATTGGATCGTCATAATTAAAATATTAGGTATAAATTTATATTAATGTAACAGCAATAGGGCCAAAACGTTTTGAAATTAGTGTTAATTTTAGTTAATAGGTTCAATGTATAATTGTCTTCCCCATAGCTGTAGATCTGCCGCAAGCATATAAGGGTTTTCAAAAAGGTCGTCAATTTCCTTATTTATTTTCTCAATTGCGTTAATGTCCGAAGTTCTAATTCGAGTTTCATGGTTGTGCTGGGTTCCGCTTGCGGTAAAGTTTAACGATCCCATGTAAGCGATTTGACCATCAATTAGGTATATTTTACTGTGAATTAAAGATGTTTTTTCATTACACATATATACTTTAAAAGGAAATAGCTGAGTATAGTTGTAAGAATAGATCCGAAGGTTTTTAATTTTTATCTTGTACAAACCCCGTATGAAGAATAGAATAATAATAGGTATAAAACCTAGGAATATTCTAAGGTCTCTGAAATAATAAGCCAATACAATCAATAGTGCTATTAGGCCGTAGCTAATGTATGAAAGTGTTTCTGCAAGCTTAATCCACTTATTCCTGATTATTTGTTTATCAAAGTCTGTATTGCATTTCTGAATAATGAGTTTATAGATATTTCTTTCACGATCACCATAAAAATCCTCGATATTGTTTGTGGTAATTAACTTAACATCAATGTTTTTATCTTTTAGATTAATCAATTCTGAAATTAGGTATGGTGATAGGTAAGGGGATATGATTTTGACAGAATGTTTTGCACTCCTCATATCATCCATTAACTTTTTACCTGCCCCTTTTCCTATATAAATATCACAAAGTGCGTTATTGTAGTACATAACTGAGATCTTAAGTTTCTGTTTTTGTTAACTATCTCATTATAATATATTTATTTAATGCAAGTAGTATTATGATTAAGGTAATATTTTTTGACAAATAATAAGAATTTTATTAATCAAACCATTGTAGCTAAACCTGGTAGGAGCGAACACGAGTGTAACGAAGTAAAGCGGATAACAGGACTATACCAACCAAAAGGCACAGAACCCTTCATTTTCAAATAATAGTTAACTGTTTAAATTGTATAAACTGGTGAACTATTGAAGAATGAGAACTATGATGCAAAGGGTTAAAACAGCCCATAGTTCATAAACCTGATTGAAGCGGTAGCTCCCGATTGAAAAGAGGGACTACAAGCAAAAAGCAGGGCCACAGCCCCCCAAATGTACAGAACCCTTAATTTTCAAGAAATGTTTAATTGTTCAAGCGGTAGAAATCGGTTCACCGTGATATGCCTCAATTAACCGACTTGAGCAGTAAACCGGTTAAACAAACTAACAATCTTTTAACTTTTCAACAAAACAGTTGTAAAATGCTTATTCGTGTTATCTTTATGGCTTTTGTAAATTAATTTCAGTTTTGGCTAAAGACACGAATAAAGAAACCCCGTTAATGCAGCAATACAACGCGATTAAAGCGAAGTATCCGGGCGCACTTTTACTATTTAGGGTTGGCGATTTTTATGAAACCTTTGGCGAAGATGCCATTAAAACGGCACAGATATTAGGCATAGTATTAACCAGAAGAGGTACCGGGCCCAATGGCGGCGCTTTAGAACTGGCTGGTTTTCCGCATCACTCGTTAGATAATTATTTATCCAAACTGGTACGGGCAGGACAACGGGTAGCCATTTGCGATCAGCTGGAAGACCCTAAAACCACAAAAACCATTGTTAAACGTGGTGTAACAGAATTGGTTACGCCTGGAGTAGCTTACGGTGATAATATTGTAAACCAAAAATCGAACAATTTCCTGGCCTGTGTTTTCTTTGATAAAACACAACTGGGCGTTTCATTTTTAGATATATCGACAGGTGAATTCTTAATTGCGCAGGGCAACAGCGATTATATTGATAAACTTTTGCAAGGTTTTAAACCTACAGAGGTTATTTTTCAGAAATCGAAACGACAGGCATTTACCGAGCACTTCGGCGACCGTTTTTACACTTTTGGTTTAGACGAATGGCCTTTTACCACTGATTTTGGGAACGAAACGCTGATGAAACACTTTGAGGTTTCTTCGTTAAAAGGTTTTGGTGTAGAGCGTTTACAGAGCGGAATTGTTGCTGCTGGTGTTATTCTACACTATTTGGGCGAAACGGAGCATCGTAATCTACAACACATCAGTTCGATCGGCCGTATTGAGGAAGACCGTTACATGTGGTTAGACCGTTTCACCATTCGCAACCTGGAATTGGTGAATTCGCCTAACGACAATGCCGTAACCTTGTTCGATATTTTGGATCATACCTGTACGCCAATGGGCGCACGTTTGTTGCAGAAGTGGATCATCATGCCCTTAAAAGAATTGAAGCCCATCCAGGAGCGACTTGGAATGGTGGAGTATTTTGTAAAACATGAAGAATTACAAGGCGAATTTTTAAATAACATTAAACAGATTGGCGATTTAGAACGACTCATTTCTAAAGTCGGCCTTCAACGCGTTGGTCCGAGAGAATTGGTTGCTTTAAAACGCGCACTTTACCATATTGAGGCGGTAAAAAAACTGGCTGCCAATTCTAAAAACCCTTTCCTGATTAAAATAGCGGATCAGTTAAATCCGTGTTTAGCCATTAGGGAGAGAATTGAAAGGGAATTACAGCCCGAACCACCAGCTTTGCTGATTAAAGGAAATGTAATTGCAGACGGAATTGATGAAGATCTAGATCGCTTGCGTAAAATAGCTTTTGGTGGTAAAGATTATCTGGTTCAGATACAAAAACGTGAAGCAGAAGCAACGGGTATCCCATCGTTAAAAATCGCCTTTAATAATGTTTTCGGCTATTATTTGGAAGTTACCCATACCCATAAAGATAAAGTGCCAGCAGGCTGGATCCGTAAACAAACGCTGGTAAATGCCGAACGTTACATTACACCGGAGCTTAAAGAATACGAAGATCAGATTTTGGGTGCGGAAGAGAAGATACAGGCTATCGAAATCCGTTTATACAACGAACTGATGTACGAAACAGCCAGTTACATCAAACCGATCCAACTCGATTCGTTTTTAATTGCGCAGCTGGATTGTTTACTGTGTTTCGCACAGTTAGCGGCCAAAAACCATTATAACAAGCCAAAAGTTACCGAAAATAAAGTGCTTGATATTAAAGGTGGCCGCCACCCGGTAATTGAGAAACAATTGCCCGTTGGAGAAGAATACATTACCAATGATGTATATCTCGATACGGAAAGTCAACAGATTATTATGATTACTGGTCCCAACATGGCGGGTAAGTCGGCCATTTTAAGGCAAACGGCGTTAATTGTACTGATGGCGCAAATGGGATCATTCGTTCCTGCTAAAGATGCTGAAGTAGGTATTGTAGATAAGATTTTTACCCGGGTAGGGGCATCTGATAATATTTCTTCAGGAGAAAGTACGTTTATGGTCGAAATGAATGAAACGGCCAGTATCCTGAACAACATTTCGGATGACAGTTTAATCTTACTTGATGAAATTGGGCGTGGAACGAGTACCTACGATGGCATTTCAATCGCCTGGGCCATTGCCGAATTTTTGCATCAACATCCAACTGCCAGACCAAAAACCTTATTTGCTACGCACTACCATGAATTAAATGAACTGGCCAATACTATGCCGCGCATTAAAAACTTTAATGTATCGGTAAAAGAAATGACCAATAAAGTTATCTTTTTACGGAAACTCGTTCCTGGTGGCAGTGAGCATAGTTTTGGTATACACGTAGCGAAAATGGCTGGTATGCCAAGCAAGTTAATTGGTCGCGCGAATGAGATATTGAAAAAACTCGAAATAGACCGTACAGAAGGTCAAAGTATAAAAGACAGCATTAAAAAAGTGCAGAACCAGGCTTATCAGTTACAGATGTTTGCTATTGATGATCCTGTTCTGGTTAAAATCCGCGATACATTGAATAATTTGGATGTAAACGCATTAACGCCTGTAGAAGCTTTGTTGAAACTGGACGAAATACAACGATTAATTAAAAATTAACCACAGATAAAAAGGATGAACACAGATGTTAGTATTATAAATATCTGTGTGAATGTGTGATCAAAAGAATTAAAAATTATGATAAAAACTAAATATTCTTTTTCTTTATTTTTAGTTCTCTCAATCATCATAACTTCTTGCGGAACAAGAAAATACACCGTTAAAAGTGATACGAAAGCTTCGAAAGCGGCAGATGCAATGGCAAATTTACAGAGCAAACCGCTCTATCGTTTCATTACCGATTGGACAGGTGTAAAATACCGTTTTGGGGGTTTAGATAAAGGCGGTATTGATTGTTCTGGTTTTGCTTTTTTATTGGAGAAAGAAATTTACGGAGTTACACTTCCGCGTATTTCCCGCGAGCAAGCTAATGTGGTGAAGTGTAAAAATATAGATAATTTAAAAGAAGGAGATCTGGTGTTTTTCTCTTTTGGCGGTAATGATGTAGATCATGTAGGGGTATACCTCAATAATGGTTTTTTCGTACACGCCAGCACTACCAGAGGCGTAATTGTTGATGATTTAACGCTTCCTGCTTATCAACGTGTATTGGTTAAATCGGGATCGGTGAATTAGTTAATTCCTATACTTGTCGTCATGCTGAACTTGTTTCAGCATCTTATTACTCAAAATGAATTACAATGAGTATTATTCTTTTAAAGACCCTGAAACAAGTTCAGGGTGACGGACGTTAAAAACAAAACAATCCCCACCAAATTTCGTTATTCATTTATGCGTATATTTTTCATAATCTGCTTATCTTTAACCACTTATTTCGCTACAGCGCAGGTAACATTGCTCAAGTTGGATGAGTTGGATAAACGCATCGCTAATGGAAAAGATACAACTTATGTAATCAATTTCTGGGCCACCTGGTGTTCACCATGTGTGGCTGAGTTGCCGAATTTCGAGAAATTACGTTTAGCCAATTTAAAAAAGCCTGTTAAGGTGCTTTTGGTGAGTTTAGATTTCAAGTCAAAATTGCAAAAGGAAGTGATTCCATTTGTGTTGAACAATAAAATTAATGCCGAAGTATTTCTTTTAAACGAACCCGATCAGCAACAGTATATTGAACGGATAGACAAAAAATGGTCGGGTGCTATTCCTGCTACATTATTTGTAAACAAGAAAGCCAGACGTTTTTACGAGAAGGAATTTACAGAAACTGAACTGAAAAATACTTTGTTAAACTTAAAATAGATCGTTATGAAAAGATTGATTTTAGTGGCTTTTATGCTGGTTTCAGGATTCGCATTTGCCCAGACTGAAGGTTATAAAGTGGGCGATGTAGTAAAAGATTTCTCGCTGAAAAACGTAAACAACAAAATGGTTGCCTTGGCCGATTACAAGGATGCAAAGGGCTATATTGTGGTTTTTACCTGTAATACCTGTCCGGTGGCAAAAGCTTATCAGGAGCGTATCTCTGCTTTAAACGCAACTTATGCTGCAAAAGGTTATCCTGTTGTGGCCATTAATCCAAACGATGCTGGGGCCGTTCCGGACGAAAGTTTCCAAAAAATGCAGGCACTGGCCACAGAAAAGAAATTCAATTTCCCTTATCTTCTAGATCCCAACCATGCGGTAACCAAACAATTTGGTGCTACCAGAACACCGCATGTTTTTGTGCTGAACAAAACCGATAAAGGAAATGTTGTTGAGTACATTGGTGCCATAGATAACGATCCGGAAGAAGCAAACAGTACAAAAGTAGAGTATGTTAAAAATGCAGTTAACGAATTATCCATCGGTAAAAAACCTGCAATTGCATCAACTAAAGCTGTTGGCTGTGGTATAAAATGGAAAAAAGGCTAAACAAAAAGGTTGTATTATAATATTTAGCATCTCGAGAGGTTGATGACAGGTTTTGGCGGTTCGTCATTCCCAACTTGATTGGGAACCACGAAGTGCTCATGAGTGCCTCTGAACAAAGGAAAACTTATGAATAATCGTAATGCAAGCGCTTTAAGATTCCCGCCTGCGCGGGAAAGACGACGACGCTGTTAGTCTGTCAATAGTAACCTGTCGAAGGGCCCGTTTAAATACGCCTTAAAGTATTTCGACGACTTGTCCCGATTTTCATCGGAGGCTCTCCGTAGGAGTCCTTTGGACAACATGACAGCGTCTGAGGTGAAATCGCCTTTATGAACCCCCTCTTGGTTTTAAATATACCTTAACCACCATTGCCTGTGTGTTTCCTTATATCGTTTAAACCACCTGCATGGAAGATACAAAGAGGCCACCACGCAAAGCCATATTAAATACACGATTGGTAAACCAAAGCCAAAGGCTGCAGGTCTAAATAAAAATGGAACCTGTACAATTTCTTTGTTGCTATGTCCTGTGGCAAAAAATATCACAATTAAGAGGGTGTGCAACAGATAAAAGTGTATTACATAATAAAAGAAGGGGACAGCACCGTATACAGAAGTTATCCTGGCAAACCGGTTGCTCAGTTTTTCAGTAAAGGCCAAAAATAACATGGCCGGACCTAAAGTCATAGCGATATACTGTAAAGATGGCGGATATTTGTTTACATTAAAAAAAGCAAGCACGTTTTTAAAGAAATCGTGATATTCTTTTCGCGGAACGGGATCGCCATATATATTGATCAACCTCAGGGAGATAAACAC
>NZ_JBFTRT010000095.1:0-13008 GCF_056399685.1 Pedobacter sp. 01N416 | reverse complement strand
GCAGTAAGGCATCGAACTTAGAGAGCGAAAACGCTAATCTAAATGCGAAAGTTAAAACTGCTGCGGTATTAAAGCTTCAATCTGCCGAAATTATCGCTTTCAGAACGAAATCAAGTGGTAAAAAAGTTGAAGTAACCAAATCATCTACCGCCGAAAAGTTAAGCGTGCGCTTTAATGTTGTGCCTAACCAATTAGCAGAAAAAGGACATCATAACATTTATCTCCGGGTATTCGATCCCGCTGGGAACCTGCTTGCAGACGAGGAAAACCATTTTGAGGCTGATGGGCAGGATATGCAGTTCAGCCATTCTATTTTTATTAACTACAATAACGATGACAGTACCTATGTTATCGACTGGGCAAATCCTAAACCATTTATAAAAGGCATATATACCGTTATTTTATATGCTGATGGTAATACCATGGGCAAGGCTCAAGTGGAGCTGAGATAAATCTCACCTCTGATTAACCAACCGCTACCTGTTTTAATTTAAGCTAAAGGAAAGTTCAGATAGAACGTTGTTCCTAAACCGCTTATTGAGGTAAACTTAATTGAACCTCCCGCATTTTCTACAGCCTGCTTAACAAAAGCTAAACCTAAACCTGTACCTGACGTTTTTGTAGTGAAGTTTGGTACAAATATTTTATCGTGCAGGGCTGGTGGGATGCCTTTTCCATTATCTTTTATTTCGATATATGCATTTTTTGCATCTACATATATAATGATGGTGATGCAGCATAAAGTTTCCTCATCAATAGCTTCTATTGCGTTTTTAAGCAGGTTGTTAAATGTTCTCAAAAGCTGATCGTGATCGGCCATGATTTCGATGTCCTTCTCACTTTTATCAATCACATCAATGGTTACATTTTCCGTGCTTTTAAATACTTCTCTCGCCTGGTCAATAATCGGAAGTAAAGAAAGGCGCTCCAGATTGGTATCGGGCATTTTGGCAAAATTAGAAAACTCAGAAGCAATTTTCGAAAGGCTATCAATCTGTTCTATAAACGATTTGCTAAATTTATTAAACTTCAGTTCGAAGTTTGGATCTTTTTCTTTCCACGATTTTTCTAACAGCTGAACACCTAATTTTAAAGGCGTTAACGGATTCTTGATTTCGTGGGCAACCTGTTTCGCCATTTCGCGCCAGGCACTCTCCCGTTCCGATCTGGCGAGCTTAATCGCACTATCTTCTAAGGCCGCAATCATGTGGTTATACTCCTTAATTAAAGAGCCGATCTCATCATGCCTACGCCATACGATGGGCTCGTTCTTTTGCCCGATTTTCGTTTTACTAATACTTTCCTGAATAAAAGTTAAGGGACTGGTAATCTGATTGGCCAAAAATACAGCCAATACGCCAATAGCCACAAATACCAGGGCGTAAAGATTAATCAGGTTACTTACAAAAAGTGCCAGTTTATCTGTATATTCTTCTTCGGTAGAGTAATTTGGCAGGCCGATATAGGCAATTGTTTTATTTTGTGCATTCCTGATGGGGGCATATGCTGCAGCGTAGGTTAAGTTGCCTATCTTTTCTTCAGCATTAATAAATTCTGATCGATGTAAGCCTCCTAAAGAAGCAAAGGCTGATGGACCCATCTTTTTACCAATAATTTTATAGTTATAGAGTTTTGGATAAGTCACTATAGATACCTGGATTCTGGTTTTGTACAAAATTTTATTGGCATTGATCATTAAAGATCTATTGATACTAAACCAGCCCACCTTATCATCATCGAGATTTTTGATTAGCCATATTAAACCATAAAGCAACAAAGAGAAGATGATAAATATCAGGAAGAAAAACGATAGCGCAGCTAAACGTTCTACATAATCTACCTTCTCTTTACTGATTACAACCATTTTGCTATCAGTAGGCTTATAAATTAAATGGCTGTAACGAAGTTTATCATCATTACTGGTTATAAAATCATCCTTTTTACCTTTAAATATGCTTCCATCTAAAGGGTAAGTATAATTTCCAGATTGATTAAGCAATTTATTATTGCTGTACAAGGCAATGGAATAACCCTTAAAATCTTCATCTTTGATCATTTTTTGATCCCCTAAGAGATCGGGTAGGCGATTGTTATAATTATACGGCTTCGAGCGGAGTTCGATAATAAGCGTGCCTAATAAACTGCCACTATCTACAACCGAAATGATACCAAAGTAATCCTGATAACCAAATGTATTGTTAACCTGATAAAAAAAGTTAGATCCATCAATTTTAACAGAGCCTGCCTCAACCAGGTTTTTATATTTATCAATCGGTGGTGTATCAGAATTTTCTATCGCAGCACCCAATCTATCATATGGATAGATCTGATAATCGTAGCGGTTTAAATAGCCATCTAAATAATCTTTGATATGATTTTTGAGCACCGAGTAACTGCCTTTTCGGTTTTGAGTAAAATAGCTTGTCAGAAAATTATCTTTAACAATTTCATTCCCCAAAGTACCTAAAGCAATAATGGCATTCGGATCTTCTGACGATTGCACTTTCCTGGCCAAGGGCTCGCGCAAACTTCTTTCCTTAATATCTTTATACTTGGTGTATTTAATAGAGGTATTAAAGGCCAGGCAGAAAAATACGATGGCAAACATGCCGATTGAGAAGTTTTTTCCTTTTAAATAAACAGCCCGTGCCACGATAAATAATACAAGGGCAAAAACGATAAAAAAGGCATTAAAATCTACCGCTAGCTTGTAGATAAAAACACCTGCAAAGCCAATTAAGAAAATAATGACCCGCTCTTTATTGGTAACATTTAATTGACTGCTTACTGTTGCTGAAACAGCCGTTATCAGGTAAATCTGAAACCAGGCCAGACATAAAATCACAATACCTACCCAACTGGTACCGCTAAGCTTAAGGATATTAACGATATCGAAATTAATTTTTGAGTTAAAAATCAACCCGAAGAAAATATCATCGGTATCCCAAACTATCCGCCCTATCAACACCATCAAGCCAGCCTGAATAACAACTCCAATTATTTTGCTCCGCTTAATCCATCCCGGAAACTTATATTGTTCCTTATGGTTGTACATAAACAAGAGCAACCAGGTTAGTGCAATTACATTTAACAGAAAATCGCCAAGCGAAGGCATCAGAAAATTATCGGCATATATCCTCGGATCAAATAGATCTAAAGTAAACCTGTGGTTAAACCAACCATAATATAAATCTGTTAACCGAAATGCCAGGAAGAAAAACAACAATAAAAAAGTACCCCAGGCAATATGGCCACGCCGGGCAATAAACGAACTCAAAGAGTTAAAAAACATGCAAATGCACAACATACCGGCAACAAACAACCATAATTGCGTACCCGAATAATGAGTTTCCGCATACCCTGGCTTAACCTTAAGTCCGAATAAAAACTTATTATCCAGGCTTTTTATTACATATACATCCTTATCGGTAAAAGATGCAAATGTTAATATTTTGGTATTTGATAAAATTGGATCGATATCATTTTTAAAATACTTTGTTTCTTTAAAAGGATATTGAGATTGAATGGTGATTAAGAAAATAAGGCTAAAATCGCCCTGGGTACTTTTAATCACCTCATACCAGCCGTTATAAAAAAACAACACCGAACTACCCTCTTTTATTGTAGTTGGATCTATTTCTGATATTTTGTAGGTACTCCAGAATTTAAGCTGATTGTTTTGGTAGGTTAATAAATTTATACCACTCTTTTTGCGATAGTTATCGATAAAATCTATTGCATTATTAGGATCGAGATGAAATTGTTTGGCTTTGGCAACCTGTTTTTTATCAGTCAGAAAACTTTGAACAGATCTTTCTTTGATTAAAAGGTTGTGCTGAATCTCTTGTGCATCGTGCTCGAGGAGCTCATTTTTGGTTGTAAACCTGCTTAACGAAATAGAAGTTGCAATGAGGCAACAGCCCAAAACAAGCAATAGAAATCTTATTTTTATACCAAAGCTCATTTTCATCTACGGATAAAGATATTAAATATTGATAAAAAACAACGCCATAAACAACTGAGTTTATGGCGGTGGCAAAATATTCTATTTTGAATAAATTAAGCTATGGCAGCACTACTTGTTTGTACTTCGCGGCTTACCTTTTTAACCAATCCCTGTAAAACATTGCCTGGGCCAACTTCTACAAATTCAGTTGCACCATCGGCTAACATGTTCCCTACTGTTTGTGTCCAACGTACAGCACCCGTTAATTGTTTAATTAAATTGCCTTTAATTTCAGTTGGATCTGTATATGGCTTTGCATCAACATTTTGGTAAACCGGACAAATTGGTGCAGAAATATGAGTGGCCTCAATAGCTGCCTGTAATTCAATTTTTGCAGGTTCCATTAAAGGAGAATGGAATGCACCGCCAACATTTAGTTTTAAAGCTCTTTTAGCGCCTGCTTCTGTTAGTTTAGCACAAGCTAGGTCAATCCCTTCTATACTGCCCGAAATTACCAATTGCCCTGGGCAGTTATAATTTGCAGGAACTACCACAGCATCAATTTCTGCACAGATTTTTTCAACTACATCATCAGCTAAACCTAAAATAGCGGCCATGGTTGATGGTTGTGCTTCACATGCTTTTTGCATGGCATTTGCACGGGCAATAACCAGTTTTAATCCATCTTCAAAACTTAGTGCATTTGCGGCAACTAATGCCGAAAATTCGCCTAAGGAATGGCCTGCAACCATGTCTGGTTTAAAATCATCGCCCAACACTTTGGCTAAAATAACCGAGTGCAAAAAGATTGCCGGTTGGGTTACATTGGTTTGTTTAAGCTCCTCATCTGTTCCGCTAAACATAATATCGCTAATGCGGAAACCGATAATTTCATTGGCCTGTTCAAATAATGCTGCAGCTTTTGGGTGCTCATAAAGATCTTTACCCATACCTACAAACTGTGCTCCCTGTCCGGGAAAAATATATGCTTTCATTATAATTAGTTTGGCGTATCGCGTTTATCGGCCAGCGTTTTTATCTATTGCCCTATCTTGATACCTATTACTTTCTACTTGATACTTGTTCTTAACTCCTGATACTATTTACTTGACACAAACTAGTCTAAACTTGCGGTAATTAACCTTAAAAATTCGGCTCTTGTTTTATCGTTACTTAAAAAAGTTCCGGTAAAGGCAGATGTTGTGGTTACCGAATTTTGCTTTTGCACGCCACGCATAGACATGCATAAGTGCCTGCATTCCATTACTACTGCAACGCCCATTGGGTTAAGGGTATTTTGAATACAATCTCTGATTTCGTTCGTTAAACGTTCCTGTACCTGTAAACGACGAGCAAAAGCATCAACTACGCGTGGGATTTTACTTAAACCAACAATGTGTCCGTTAGGAATATAAGCAATATGTGCTTTACCGAAGAATGGTAGCATATGGTGTTCGCACATCGAATACACTTCAATATCCTTAACCACAACCATTTGGCTATAATCTTCTTCAAACATTGCGCCCTTCAGAATCTCATCAGGTTTTAAATCGTAACCATGTGTTAAATATTGCAGCGCTTTAGCCACGCGCTCCGGTGTTTTTAGTAAACCTTCGCGTTCTGGATTTTCGCCCAACTGGCCAAGAATATCTTTATAATGTGTAGCTACAGCTTCAATTTTATCTTCGTTGTAACGGTCTATTTTTACATAACCGTCTCTCGATTCGCCTTTCAATACGTCTTTATCGCTCATTAATTTAGGTTTTTAACCAAAGTATTCAACAAAATTATTTTCGGTCTCGTATATTTTTACGCAATGTAAAACTGCGCCGCTCTCTGCAATCGGCGCCCATAATTGTTTCCAGATTTCTATGGCCAGATTTTCTGTTGAAGCCAACTTGCCTTTCATAAAATCTACATCAAGATTCAAATTTTTATGATCAACCTTGTCTACCACATAATCATTCATTACGTCTTTCAGCCATTTTAAATCAACAAGAAAACCGGTTTCTGGATTAACTTCGCCTTTAACTGTAACATATAACCAATAGTTATGGCCATGCCAATTGGGGTTGGCACATTTACCATAAACTTCATTGTTTTTATCATCATCCCAATCGGTACGGGCCAATTTGTGCGCCGCATTGAAGGATGCTTTTCTCGTTATGTAAATCATTACTATAAAATAAAATGCAAATATACGGATAAAGGTTTAAGCTTAAAGACTAAAGACCAAAGCTTACACAAAACTTAAATGAAAACAATCTGCTAACTTTACGTTATGAAAACTTTAGTTGTTGCTGCTRCAAAAGCCGAACTCACCTTCTTTTATCAACATTTTAATTTGCCGGATGGAGATTTTGTAGAGAGTAAAAATTTCGATCTGCTGATCACTGGTGTTGGAATGGTAGCAACAGCCTTTGCCCTGGGCAAACATCTTTCATCTAAATATAGCCTTGTGGTAAATTTCGGTATCGCTGGAAGCTTCGATCGGAATATAGCTTTAGGTACTGTATTAAATATTACCGAAGATACTTTTGCCGAACTGGGCGCCGAAAATGGAGACGAATTTTTAACCATAAGCGATTTGGGTTTTGGGGAAAACCATTACACCTCGAAAACACACAAAAGCGTTAACCTACCCGTAGCAAAAGGGATAACCATGAACTGTGTAACGGGGAGCGAAAAAAGTATTAAAAATCTAATCAAGAGGTTAAACCCAACTACCGAAAGCATGGAAGGTGCCGCGGTTTTCTATGCCAGTAAACAGTTAAACATCGATTGTTTACAGATTAGAAGTATATCTAATTATGTAGAGCCAAGAAATAAAGACAATTGGAAAATTGGCTTGGCTATTAAAAATTTAAACGATTGGGCCATTGCTTTTGTTGGAGAAATGAACTGATTATGACTGATTAGTTTACCGCAGTACTTAATTTTGATTTATGAACCCGACACAATTAAAATAATTATTTTAATTGTCAAAGGCTCCATCTAACAACTGAAAACAAAAAAATAAATAGATGAAACTTACACTTGGATTTTCTCCCTGCCCTAACGATACATTTATTTTCGATGCACTAATTCACCATAAAATTGACACTGAAGGGTTAGAATTTGAGGTTTCTTATGATGATGTAGAAACGTTAAACCAAAAGGCACTTAGAGGCGAATTAGATATTACCAAGTTAAGTTTCCATGCTTTTGCCTATGTTGCCAACCAGTATGCTTTACTCGACGCTGGGAGTGCCCTGGGTTTTGGTGTTGGGCCGTTATTAATCAGTAAGAATCATTTCGATGGAGAAAATGACGCTGAACTCCAAACGCCAGRCTCCAAACTAAGAATTGGAATACCAGGAAAATATACCACCGCTAATTTCCTGCTGGGAATTGCTTATCCTCATTTACAAAATAAACAGGAGCTTGTTTTTTCTGAAATTGAATCGGCTTTACTTAGCGAGCAGATTGATTTAGGATTGATTATTCACGAAAACAGATTTACCTATCAGGATAAAGGTTTAACCAAAATTGTTGATTTAGGCGATTATTGGGAAAAACTAACTGGTTGTGCCATCCCATTGGGCGGCATCGTAATCAACCGTAATTTAGATCGCGAGGTACAATTAAAAGTAAACCGTTTAATCCGCCAGTCGGTGGAGTTTGCCTTCGCACATCCAAAATCGGGGATCGATTTTATCCGCCAGCATGCCCAGGCCATGGAAGAAAGCGTGATGTACAAACACATCGAATTATATGTGAATAAATACAGCATAAACCTTGGCGAAGAAGGCCGAAAAGCAGTTGATACCTTATTTAAACTTGCTCAAGAGCGGAATATAATCCCCGCTATTCAGGAGAATTTATATATCTAATTCATCGATCCGTCATCTCGACCGTAGCGGAGAGATCCATAAAAGATTTCTCTCCCGAAGGTTCGGGACTGCACTCCAGTCGAAATGACGATAAATCGGCATCATGATAGATCCTGAAACAAGTTCAGGAGGACGATTGGTCTAGTTAATTTAACTTACCAAAAGCTTATAGCCTTTTCCGTGCACGTTAATAATTTCTACTGTCGGATCTGCCCTGAGATACTTACGTAACTTACTCAAAAACACGTCCATGCTCCGTCCGTTAAAGTAATTATCATCATGCCAGATACTTAACAATGCCTCTTCGCGGGTTAAAACAGTATTTTTTTTCAAACACAATAAACGCAACAGCTCGGCTTCTTTGGTAGAAAGTTTTTGCTGATGATCGTTATCGGTAATAATCTGGGTTGTATAATCGAAATGATATTGACCGATAGAAAACTGTGTTTCGGCAGCCTCATCGTTGTTATCTGTTTTATTGGCCACACGCTTAAACATGGCATTAATCCGTAGTAAAAGCTCTTCTATACGGAAAGGTTTGGTAATATAATCATCACCACCTAAATCATAAGCAGCAGATTTATCTTCCAGCATGGTTTTAGCCGTTGCAAAAATAATGGGTACCTGTGTGTTTACCTTCCTAATGTCTTTACCCAAAGTAAAACCATCTTTTTTAGGCATCATCACATCCAGAATACATAAATCGAAGTTCTGCTTATTAAACGTTCTCAATCCATCCTCACCATCGGTGCATAATACTACATCAAACTTGCCTTTAAGCTGCAAATAGTCTTGTAACAATAAACCTAAATTTGGGTCGTCTTCTACCAGAAGTATTTTTTTCATTTTCTTGTTTTTATTCACATATGTAGCACTGGCTACACTGAAAGTTTGATTCTGAATATGCATAACGGTTTAATTTATGTTGTAGATTAAATTAATACTCCACTATATTAGCTAAATTAAACCTGTTCTATTTTAATGTATCGATAAAGCAAGTTTTTGTACCGATGTTTAACTGTTTATAAAGGTAAAGATATTTCGAACGTGGTTCCTCTATCTTTTTCGCTACTTACCTTAACGGTTCCATTCAATTTTTTTATTATATCCTGAACATAATTTAAACCTAAGCCAAAGCCTTTAACATCGTGTAAATTACCTGTTGGCACCCTATAAAACTGGTCGAAAATCCGTTTAGACTGCTCCTTGGTCATTCCAATGCCTTTATCTGCTATTTCGATAATTAAATTTTTACCTGTATTGCGGGTAGTAATGGTAATCTCTGGCGTATCGCTACTGTATTTATTTGCATTATCAATAAGGTTATAAATTACATTAGACAGGTGCAGCTCATCACCATATACAATGGCATGCTCTGCATCGGTATGTACATTGATAATGGCATTCCTTTTCTGTAACTGTAATTCCATGCTATCCAGCACAATCACAATCAAATCGTTCACATCTACTTCGGTGTTCTCCATTTTAAGCTCACCTTTTTCTAAGCGGGCAATACTTAAAACACGTTCGATATGATTACCTAAACGAACATTTTCATCATAAATAATCCCAGCCAGGCGCTTTAACCGGGCCTTATCTGCTGTAACCTCCGGATCTTTCAAAGCTTCACTCGCAATCATAATAGTAGCCACAGGGGTTTTAAATTCATGCGTCATGTTATTGATGAAATCTGTTTTCATCTCCGACAGTTTTTTCTGCTTTAAAATAGCATAAAGAGTATATGAGAAAATAAAAACAAGTACCAGTAACAGGCCGATGGATGAGGCGAGCGTTGCACTTAGGTTAGAAATAATTGCCGAATTTTTATTCGGAAAACTGACGAAAAGCATCCCGGGATCGCGAAAGATATCGTTTCCAAACAAAGGTGTTTTATAGGTATTTTCGGGCAAAAACTCTCCTTTAACGTTAGATGCCGTCATATAAATGGTCGAATCTTTTCTCGCTAGCGAAATCCGGTAAGAAGGTTCTAGTGTAATATTATTGGCAAGGAGTTCTTGCTTTAATAAAACGCCTAACGAATTAAAATTAATGCGTTTATAAATCGGCACATTGGTTTCCTGCAATTCTTTAGATACATCCTCAACTACACTCGATCGGGTATATGAAAAAGTATCTTTGCCCAATGCTGCAATTTTAAGCTCTAATTTTTTCCGCTCAATCTCATCTTCACGTTGAAATTTTTTCTGTAAATCGTTTGGGATCTTTGGAACATTTGCGAAACCTGGAGTACCATCTCTGGGATCAAAAACCAAATACCTTAATGTATCAGGCAAACTTTGCAGGCTTTTAAATTCGAATGCTTTTGGTGGCGCCGTAAAAGGCTTTGAGCGCATGCTATAACCTTTTAAAATAAGGCTCTTAATATCAATAATCGCATCCATCTGTAAATCCAGCTTGTCGCCGTTCTTCGAACTCAACGAAGTATATTCCCTTTCAGAAATTACATTGGGCGCCCGATAAGATACGCGGATAATACTATCTTGTTGGTTCAGGTAACTTTCGATCTGATTTTCCCTCTCGGCTTGCCGCAGCTCTGCCTCTTGTACATATTGTTGCCGTAAATCCTTAATGTCTAATGCCCGTTGCCTGGAGTCTTGTAACTGCTTCAGTTTATTTTCAGCATCTTTACGGTTTAAGTGATCGGCAACATTTCTACGTTGTAGTTTATTTACTACCGATGTTAGCGTTTGGTTTACCTGCTCATCAAAAAGCTGAGATTTTAGTTTATACGATTCCCTGATGTAATACAGCTGCATTACAAAAACACCAAGCAAAGCCACCGTCATTAAAACGGTAATTAACCAAAAACTCTTTTTCTTCATGAACTAGATTGGTTTTAAAATTAAAAAAACCGGGGCATAATCTTCTTAAATCTAAACAGATATCAAAAATACTGATTAGCTAAGCGAAGTGTTTGTTTTTAACATATTTTAACAGCGCTGAGAAGACTTCCGAAGTTTTTGGGAGCACGGGACCCGGTAAACTTCGAAAGTCTAAGCGATGGAAGAACTTCGGATTCTGAGGTGGGCCAAAAAAAATGCCGAGACTAAAGCCTCGGCATGGTTCAAAATTGTTTGCTTAAAAAAGATTCTTTATTTAGAAAGGCAAATCATCATCTTCACCTGGTGCATTGCTTACATCAACCGGAGCTGCATAAGCTGGTGTAGCTGCTGGAGCACCTGCTGCAACTGCATTTATACGCCAAATAACCAAACTGTTAAAATATGATGTTTTACCTGCTTTATCTGTCCAAGGGCGACCGCGTAAATTAAAGAAAACCTCAACCTCATCGCCTGCTTTAAATGTATCTAATAATGCAGTTTTATCTTGTAAAGCCTCAAAACGGATATATTCTGGGTATGTTGGATTTTCTGCGTATTCTATTATTAAATCACGCTTTTTAAACGTTTCACTTACTTGTTGTGTGGCACCTACTTCGTGTACTTTTCCTTTAATTTCCATATCTAATACTACTTAATGTACTATAAACATCAAATCTCTATAATTTTATTGATAACTTCGCATATATTATGATGCAAGTTTTCCACAATAAAAGCAAGGTAATTATTACCTGCAACAAGCGCCTTTCGCCTTATTTACAAGAAGAAGTTACGGCTTTAGGTTATACCATCGAGCGGTCTTTTGCTACGGGTGTTGAGCTCAATATCACGCTTACAGAGTGCATAAAGCTCAATTTGAACTTGCGCTGTGCCAGTCAGATTCTCTACGCCATAAAAAGTTTCAAGGCCATTACACCCGATGATTTATACAATGAAATTGCAGCCATTGAGTGGGAAGAACTGATCGATTTTTCGGGTTATTTCTCGGTAACCTCAAATGTTGATAACCCAAATATTACCACACCACTTTTCGCAAACTTAAAGGTAAAGGATGCAATTGTAGACCGTATGAAAGAGAAAAAAGGCATCCGCCCGAACTCTGGATCGGATGCAAATAAAACAGTAGTGCATTTAYACTGGAAAGATGCAGATGCCGATGTTTTTATGGATACCTCAGGCGAAACCCTCGCCAAACACGGTTACCGTAAAATACCTGGCAAGGCCCCCATGTTAGAAGCTTTGGCCGCGGGGGTTATTTTAGCAAGCAACTGGGATAAAAAATCGCCATTTATTAACCCAATGTGCGGTTCAGGAACATTAGCTATCGAAGCAGCACTGATTGCAACCAACCGTGCCCCAGGATTATACCGCATGAATTATGGTTTTATGCACATCTTAGGTTATAATGAAGAAGATTTTTTCGCTGAGCGTAGAATTTTAAAAGATCAGGTAATTAAAAATGTTGACCTTAAAATAGTAGCTTCCGATCTTTCGGAAGATGCAGTTGAAGTAACCCGGAGAAATGCTAAAACTGCTGGTGTTGATACTTTAATCGAATTCGAAGTTTGCGATTTTGAGTTAACAACAGTTCCTGAAGATGGCAAAGGTGTTGTTGTTTTTAACCCTGAGTATGGTGAGCGTTTAGGGGTGCACAGCAAGTTAGAATTGACCTATAAACGTATGGGCGATTTTATGAAAACAAAATGCAAGGGCTATTCTGGATATATTTTCACCGGAAATCCTGATCTTGCAAAGAAAATTGGATTAAAAGCTGCTAAAAAAGTTGAATTTTATAATGGTAAATTAGACTGTCGTTTACTAGAGTATGAATTATATGATGGCTCTCGCAGAGCACCGTTAATTGAGGCCTAGTCTTTTTCATTGAAAATTAATATATTACGCTCTCTTACGTACCATAACGTAGAAAATTTTGAAGAATATGGAATTTGATGACATGGACCATATGCCCGAATGGGAGCATTTTAGCCGATTTGGCCGAGATGATGAGGATGAAGAAAATCTATCAAGTGTTGATGCAGAAAAGGTCAGACTAAAAGTGACCAGGGCTAAAAGCCTTTACAACCAGGCAAGAGCCGTATATAAATATGCCGCCCTGTTCTGCGAAACACTGGAAGGAGAGATGGCCGAAATGACCGCTAACTTAATTATGCAGAATGCCCTCATGTTATGCCCTAAAATTGTTGGGGCAGAAGGTGCAGATATGTATATTTTAAGAATGGAAAATGCCTCTATTATCCGAACCAATTGCCGTGAATTAGAAACCCAGGTGAGAGCAGCAGATATGTTCGAAATCTGCACTCCAGAATAT
>NZ_JBFTRT010000094.1:0-11427 GCF_056399685.1 Pedobacter sp. 01N416 | reverse complement strand
CCTAAGCATGATCGAGCTAAACAGCAAGTTGGGCAATGAGCAGACCTTACACAACAGCTCTATCCACAGCCTGTTTCAACAACGTTCGGGAACCATTTGGATCGGCACTTACTACAGTGGCCTAGGCCTGATAAAGCCATCACTTACTCCTTTTCAGCACCTAAGCATTGGTCCAACCTCATCAAATCYTAACCACCGTGTGGTGAGCAGCATGTGTAACCGTAATCCAACCGAGCTTTGGCTTGGCACAGAAGGCGGAGGAATTAATATTCTTAACCAGGTAACTAAACGGATCTCTTATTTAAAAAATCAACAGGGCAACGATCGGTCCATTAGTTCAAATTTCATCAAAACCCTATTTAAGGATAAGGATGGTAATTTATGGATCGGAACTTTTTCGGGTACTTTGGATGTATTTAATGCCAATACCAATGCCATCGAACACCGTTTAACAGGAAGTGAGCGTGCTACCGAAATTAACTCGATTGTAGAGGATAAGACAAACCGTTTGTGGATGACCTCGAGCAATGGTTTAAAGGTATACAAACGTAGGGGAACCAGTTTGAAAGAAGATAGACTGATGCAGGAAAAAGCACTTAGATCTTTTACTGCCGGCATAGCGTTTCAGGATACTAAAAAAAGATTATGGTTTGCTACCGAAACCAAGGTGATGAAAGTTGAAGGCAATACGATTATCATCTATCATTTAAAATATCCCGTGAATACTATTTCTGAGCATCAAGGAACGATCTACTTAGGCTTAGAAGGCCGTGGCGTGGCAGAATTTAATGAAAAGAACGGTCATTTTGCTCCATATCATTTCAATAGTCTGATTGACAAACGTTCGATAATGAGTATAGCTTTCGATAGGCATAACCATATCTGGCTGGCTAGTGATAGTGGATTACTTAAGGTTACACCAGAAAAGAAAATCGTTACCCAATACACCAAAGCAGATGGACTGATCAGTACCAATTTTACCCCCAATGCCAAATACGAACAGGATAACAATTTGTTTTTTGGAACATTGGATGGACTGGTGTATTTTGATCCTGACCAAATCAGGGACAATACTACAAAATCGAGTATGGTGATTACCGGCATGCGAATTTTTGATGTTCCTGTAGAAATTGATGGTTCGGTACTGCGCAAATCCATCACCTATACCGACAAGGTTGAGCTTAGCCATAACCAGAATTCGTTAACCTTCGAATTTGCCTTATTGGATTTTATTAAGCCAACAAAAAATGCCTTCAGGTATAAGCTTCAGGGCTTAAGTAAGGGATGGACCACAAGCAATTTAGCAGAAGCAACATTTAACAACCTTGCTCCAGGTACTTATACTTTAATGGTAAGTGGCAATAACGGAAGTCCCAACTGGATGGGACCTACTCGTTTAACCATTAAAATATTACCACCGTTTTGGGCAACCTGGTGGGCCTATACACTGTATACCCTTATTTTAACCAGTATTGTTTTCTTCATTAGCCGTTATTTTGTGTTACGTACCCTCTTAAAAAGAGAAGATGAACTTCACCAGTACAAGATCAATTTTTTCACGAATGTATCACATGAAATCAGGACACACCTCAGCCTTATTTCTCCGCCTATAGAGCAGCTGGTTTCGGATGAACATTTGGGCACGAAACAAAAAGACAAAATAATCGGGGTTGCAGGCAATGCCAGGCGATTGCTCACACTCGTTAACGAGCTGTTGGATTTTAGAAAAACTGAGGATAACCGTTTAACGCTATCCGAAAATGTTCAGGATCTGCTGCCAATACTCGAAGATTGCCTGCAGATGTTTTCGGAAACCGCCCAACGAAAACAGATTACCACGCTATTTGAAAGATCACATCTAAAATCAGCTTTTTTGCTGTGCGATGCCTTCCAGTTGAAAAAGGCCATTATAAACTTATTGGCAAATGCCTATAAATTTACACAGGATGGTGGTATTGTTGAACTTAAGATCAACCAGACCGACAATGAAGTTACGATCATCGTAGAAGATAATGGTAGGGGTATTTCCCAGTCGCATTTAGACAAATTGTTTGAAAATTATTACCAGGTTGCAGACCATGGGTTTCAGAATACTGGTTATGGCATTGGCCTGGCCTTATCTAAGGCTATTGTTGAGCTTCACCAAGGCACCATTACAGTGACTAGCCAGTTGGAGACCATGAACGAGCATGGACTAACTTCATTTACGATTACTTTGCCCAAAAGACAAAATGGTGCGTATGAGCTGCAAGAAGCCTATTATGAAGAGAGTACTTTGCCCAATCGCCTGGCCGACCAGTTATTACCCTTAAGCCAGACCAGCGATAGCCCAAAACCAATCATCTTGCTGGCTGAAGATAACCTGGAACTCGCCACCCTTTTGGATGATATTTTAAACCCTCATTACCAGGTGATGATGAGCAGAAATGGAAAGCTGGCATGGGAACAGGCTAAACGGCATATGCCCGATCTGATCATCAGTGATGTAACAATGCCTGAAATGTCGGGCTTTGATTTTTGTGACCGGATCAAATCCAATGTGGCAACAAATCACATTCCCTTTATATTGCTAACCGCCAAAACACAGGCCGAAGATGTAATTGCCGGACTCTCGCATGGTGCTGATGTTTACCTAACCAAACCCTTTAGCCCTCAGGCTTTGCTGCTACAGGTTAATAACCTTATTACAGGAATAAAGAATGCGCAGGCACATATTAGCCAGTTATTGGATAAAAAATCTACATCAGTCGACATCTTTGAACAGTTAAACCAGACCACACTCGGAACAGAAAACCAAAAGTTCCTCAATCAACTGATAGAAAATATTGCCGGCTCAATAGAAAACCCTGATTTTGGTGTGAATGAATTGGCTAAACTGATGAATATGAGTACGCCAGTGCTTTACAAAAAAATTAAGTCGGTTTCTGGCTCATCAGTTAATGATTTTATCAAAAGAGTACGTCTTAAAAAAGCAGCAGAACTGCTGGAAACTAAACTATATACAGTATACCAGGTTTCATATATGGTAGGCTTTTTAGATAGCCGGTACTTTAGTAAGGAATTTAAGAAGTTTTTCGGGAAGTTACCTTCAGAGTGGACGGATAACCATTAAGCTGTGTTTTTGTTTAGTGGCACATCTTGGTTTTAACAATTAACCACTGCAACGGTATTGAATCCTATTATTCTGCACCCTATTATTTGCTTGGGTCTTAGCGAGACGCTACGACCAGAATGAGACTGTTTCCTGTTGGCTGTAATATTTATTAACCCCTGTTTCTCTATAGGATAGCACTAGGGAGGCTTTCATTATTTCAATAAGTAACACCTCATCAACAAATGAGCTTGTATCCTACTCCACGCAAACTGATGATCTGTATTTCAGGTTCACTTTTTAAGAGCTTTCGCAGATGTGCCATAAACACATCCATACTGCGGCCATTATAAAAACTGTCTTCTCCCCATATTTTGATCAGCGCATCCTCACGTTCCAAAATGTTATTGCGGTTTTTCAGTAATAATTCAAGCAGGATAGCTTCTTTATAAGAAAGTGAATATTCACCTACAGAAGTTTTTAGTTTTTGGGCTACAGGATCGAGTTCGCAGTTCCTGAACCGGTATTTTCTATCGGGATCGTTTTCCCCGTTGTTCGCTGGGCCAAACCGCTTTAAAAGTGATTCCATCCGCACCAGCAGCTCATCAATACTAAAAGGCTTTTTAAGATAGTCGTTTCCGCCGCTTTTAAATCCCATCACCACATCTTCGGTAAGGGCTTTTGCACTCAAAAAGATGATCGGAATATTGGGATCTGATTTTCTGATTTCGGCCGCCAGCGTATAACCATCCTTTTGAGGCATCATGATGTCGAGTACACAGATATCAGGCTTTTCTTTTTCAAATTGCGCCCAGGCAAGCACTCCATTTAAAGCCAGGTTTACCTCGTAACCACTGCTGGTTAAGCCATCGAGCACAATGCGCGCCAAAAAAGGCTCATCTTCTGCATATAAAACCTTAGTTTTCTTCATACAATGGCAAAATGATCATAAAATTACTTCCTTTCCCTATTTTGCTCTGCAGCGCAACACGCCCGCCATGGAGTTCTACCACCTGTTTTACATAATGAAGCCCCAGACCGGATCCTTTCACATTGTGGATATTATCCTGGCTAAAAATCCTGAAAAAGCGTTCGAAAACCTGTTGCTGATAAATTTCTTTAATCCCCGGACCATTATCCTTAAAGCTGATGGTTAACTCACGATCAGCAATGCTGCAGGAGACCTCAATTTTGGAGTGCGTAGGCGAATATTTCAATGCATTATCAATCAGGTTATAACATACGTTAGCAATATGCATCGCATCACCTTTAATAAAATAGGGCTCGTCAGAAGGCACAAGTATAAGCTGCGTATTTTTCTCGCGTACCTGAATATCCATCGAAAAAATCACCTGTTTGAGTACGGATTGAATATCGAAGAGGGTAAATTGCAATTTAGTTTTTCCAAGGTCCATTTGTTCCTGCTTAAGCACCTTTTCTATCATCGCTTGTAAACGCTGCAATTCATGACGGCTTATATTGATGTAATTCTGCAGCTTTTCGGGCTCATCAATCAAATGATATTTACTGATCGATTCAAGGGCCACAGCAATCGTCGAGATCGGCGTTTGGAGTTCATGCGTGATGTTACTGGTAAAGCTCATTCTCGCCTGGGCATAAAGCTGCTGATTTTTCATCAGCCTGATAAGCAGGTAGAACGCGGCTGCCGTAAGCGCCAGCATCAGGAACGACGAAATGAGGTAATACCTCATCTGATAAATGATCAACCAGGTAATGCTTGGCACCACCAGCTGATACTGTTTCTGAAACTTAAGGTTATAGGTATATTTCCCACTGACGAAAGAAGATACATCTTTAGAAACCACTTTCCCTTTCACCAACTTCCCATCGGAATAGTCGTAAAGGGCATAGTTCCTATCCATAGCCACACCCAACGCATTGAGCCGACGGTTTACCAAACTATCCATCTCCTTCAGGTCCCGCTGATCTTCCAGCGAAACTTCCTGCTGCGATTTGCCATCGATTACGGCTGTTGATTTGTTATCGGTTTGCTTTTTAGGATTGTTCGGGAACGACATTTTCATTTCTACCACCGAACTATCATTGGTAATTCCATAATGGAACCGGCTGCGCAGGTTATCCACTTTTAAATCATCAAAAGCGTGCTTCAGCACCAACCATTCTGGTGAGAGAAAAAACTGCTGAAAACGGATACTTTTCTCGTGCCCCTTCACGATGCTCTGATAGCTTATCTGCCTCGAAGCATCGCTAACAATAGATTCGAGCACTACAGCAACAGATTTCTTTTGCGCCAGATACAACTGCCGTATCCATGCACATTGCAGGCACAGGCTAATGATCAGTGTAATAACCGCCAGCGGAAGAACATATCTGGAGCGAAGCCATTTCATTCCCCTAAATTGAACAATTCATTTTATCAATGGAAGTCTGGGCCGAAGATTTAACCATATTTAACCGAGATTAACTTTGCTTAACATGCAAAGCATTTAGTTTTGAAACATGAAAAAGTTAACCCTACTCCTTCTTTTCTGCTTCCCCTTGATCGCTTTAGCACAATTACGTAAAGGTTTGGTAACCGATAAAACCGGTGAACCGATTGATGGGGCAACCATTGGCTTGCGCCGTGGAGACTCGACCCTAACCATCCAGGCTTCAAAAAACGGGTTGTTCAGTTTCCCGCAGCTTTTTAAAGGCAGTTACATTTTAAAGGTTAATGCTGTTGGATATCAAAATACGGTTCAGGCATTGAATCTTCCGATGGATTCGGTTGTGATCGTGATGACCAGTGAGGATAAAACCCTGGAGCAGGTAACGGTATCTGCTTCAAAACCACTTATTGTGAGAAAAATCGACAGGGTGATATTCAATGTCGAAAATAGCATCGTAGCCAGTGGTGCAACGGTTTGGGATGCATTGGGCAAAGCACCAGGCGTACAGACGCGTTTTGATGGTGGGGTAACGGCGAACAACAAAGGTGTGGTGATTTACATGGATGATAAGCCTATCAGGTTATCGGGCGAAGATCTGGCCGCATACCTCCGGAGCCTTCCTTCGGACAATATTGCCAAAATAGAAATTATTGCCAATCCAACGGCCAGGTATGATGCCCAGGGCGGTGCAGTAATCAATATTATTTCTAAAAAACCAAAAGGCGATGGCTTTAACGTGGTGCTTTCCGGCGGTTATACCCAATCAGCCTATAGCAGCTATACCCCAAGTATGGTGTTCAATTATCGGAAAGACAAATTGAATGTATATGGCAGTTATGGCTACAGCAGACGTAAAAAGGACCATACGGAGAGTGAGTACATCATTTTCGACTCGCCGGGAAACTATGCAGACTGGAAGAATGATAAATCGGGAATACGTTCGGGAAACGCCAATAGTTATAAAATCGGCGCCGATTACAACCTGACCGACAAACAGGTAATCGGGATTTTGGTAAATGGCTACAATGGTGCGAACAGCAGACCGAATAGCACATTAACGACTATTGTTAACAACCACTCCGCACTACCAGATTCTATTCTTCATACCCAAAACGTTTCTAATGGAAAAGCCTATCAATATAGTTTCAATCTCAACTACAAAATTAAATTAGATACCAACGGCCGGAATATTAATGTGGATTTAGATTATGTTCCTTACCAGAACAAAAACAGCCAGCAGGTAGATACTTATGGCACATTGGCCAATGGCAATCTGCTTCCCGACAATTACCACATCTTTACCCCGTCTGACCAGAATATCAATATCTATTCGGGAAAACTGGATTATTCGGATAAGTTCTGGAAGAAATGGACGTTTGAATCGGGTGTAAAATATAGCAGTGTCCGCACGCGTAACAGTTTTGATTTTTATAATAATCCGGCAACCGGCCCTGAATTGGTACCTAACCGCAGCGACCGCTTTGAATATGCAGAAAACATATCGGCTATTTATGCCAGTATTAGCGGAGATGCGGGCAAATGGAGTTTTGAGGGCGGCCTACGGGGTGAATATACCCGAACAAATGGCAAATCGATGGTATTAAACACCAACAACCAGAACCACTATTTTAAGCTTTTCCCAACGCTTTTTGTGGTTTATAAAATGAATAAAGACAACGAAATAAACCTCACTTATAATTCAAGGATCAACAGACCTGAATACTGGAGGTTAAACCCTTTTAAATCTTATACCAGCCCTTACACTTACCTGAAAGGAAACCCTGCGCTGCAACCCGCTTTTATTTACAATGGCGAACTGGGCTATACCTATAAACAGCAATATAACATTTCATTTTACCTACGGCGGGTGGTTGATTATTTTAGTAACATCTCGGTACAGGATAACACCTCAAAACTCTTTTATGATACTCAAAGAAATCTAGATTTGAGTCAGGAAATGGGTTTCTCGGCTTCCTTTCCCATTAAACCAGCTTCCTGGTGGGAAATCAACAATTATGCACAGGGCTCCTACCGCCAGGAAAAGTCGGGATATTTACAGGCGCGTTATGATTATCATGTTTGGGGTATTTACCTCAGCACTAATCATGCTTTTACATTGAACAAAACACAGGGATTGAAAGCAGAAATCAGCGCATGGTACTCTTCTCCTACCATACAGGGCATTTATAAACTTGCACAACTTTATGATGTGAGCGCAGGTTTGAGCAAGAGTTTGTTTAAAGGCAAAGGCACTTTAAGGTTGGCTGTAAACGATATGTTTTATAGAAATGCCTACCGCATTGATGTTGATTACGAAAATCAACATAATGGTTTTTATGAGAAAAACGATACACGMAGTGCTACTTTAAGCTTCTCGTACCGGTTGGGCGGTAATCCAACGGCTGCCAGGAAAAGAACTTCGGCCAGTGAGGAGGAAAAGAAACGCACGCAGTAAATTTTAACCACAGATGCACACAGATAAACACGGATTTCCATATCTGTGTGCATCCTTTCTATCTCCCGAAAATCGGGACAAGTCGTGGTTAAATTATTTTTGCTGCCTGGGTCTTAGCGAGACGCTACGTCCAGAATGGGATATTTGCGACACTATACATTTCCGCCCAACTAGGCCGTAGCACCGTATCCCCGTTCCACTTAAATCCGGCCTAACAAATTTTTCGGATTCTGCTGACCCAGCCACACCACTGACCTTTAAAGAAAAATTTTCAGCCGGCATTTTTTGTTTTTTCATGGGCTTTTATGTTTTCAACGGCATTCAAGCTAGCTGCGCTGGTCTTTTTGATGCCAAAAAGAAAGAGCCTTTCGGCGGCGGTGAGCCGAGGCAAGAATGAGCCCCTGGGTAAAAAAGGATATGCATCATTCAAATTGATTTTTATACAATAAATTATCCCTCAGACTGACGACCGCAGTGCTTAACTTAAAACATTGAGCGAAGGGCTACAATCGGCCTTCAAATACTATTTACGATTTATTTACAAAATTTACATTTTTATTTACAATCCAAATCACTCCATCCAAAAAATATCAAACTAGATTCGCTTAATCAATTTGAAAGGATATGAAACATATGAAAAAAACCATCTATGTGCTGATCTTACCACTGGTTGTGGTGAGCGGATTAGTATTTGCCAATCGTGAAATTAAGCCATCCCCAAAGCCCCTGTCTGCCGCTGAAATGAAAGCGCGCATGGTGGAGGACAGGAAAAAATGGGAGGCCTCTCCTGACGGGATCAGGTACAAAAAATGGGAGCTTTCTCCTGAAGGTAAAAAAGTGCATGCCAGTCATGATAAAATAAGGAATTACATAAAGGATTTCAGTAATATGGAGGCCGTGGTCACCTCTGTTACTTTTCAGCGCGCAAACGCGAAATMAGGACCAAAATGGCTTATCGTCAGGATTGATGGCGAAGAATACATGATGCAATTCACGCTTAAGGAATTTCAGCAGTTAAATGGCCTGAAAGTTAACGACAAAATAATGGTAAAAAGCCACAGCGCCGGGTATTCGCCCAATCATCCATATTTGATTGTATCAGGCGACTATATTGAGCAAAATAATAAGGTACTTTTTAAACGTGACTTTAGCAAAAATAACGGTTGCTGACAAAAAGCTCTGCATTCTGCACCTCCCAGCTAAGATTAAAAGCGCATCGAAAGATGTGCTTTTTTTGTTATAAACTGATTTTGCTTGGGTCTCAGCGAGATGCTACAATCAGAATGAGCAGATTGTTGAAAAATTGTATTATTAACAATACTGGATTTTAGTAACTTACAAATTAGTTTAAAACCAAAAAAACAATCTGTGATCCACGAGATTGAATCTCTATATATGAATGAAACCGAAATAAGCCACCTTGATAAAGTTTATATCAGTTATGGCTATGAAACAACTAAAGCTTACCCAGGGGTAAGGGTCTATCTATTTACCAAAAGTATTTATAGCGGTGCAGATGTTGTAAAACTTGATAGCAGTGGAGATGCTGAAGCACTAAAGAAAAAATATTCTGCATTGGGCTACGGAGTCAAAGTCAGAGACTTCAACAGCGTCTCTGAGGCAGAGGATATTTTATTCAAAGATTTTTTCAAAGCAGATGGAGTCATTGATAATTTAAAAAGGAGGTATAAAAACTTTGTTGGCAGAATAATGGAGAATCTGCCCGAAACTGCTAAATATCAATACATAAGGTCACCATATGAATTTTCTATTATTAATGAGGAACACGAAGAACAATCATCTCTGCACTTCAGCGCTGATGACCCCAATGATAATTTAACCGATAAAATAGTTGGGCTGATCAACAAGCATAATGGCCCACTATTAACAATTATCGAAGCGGCTGCTGGTTTTGGAAAGACTTGCACAGCTTATGAAATCTTAAATTCCTTTATTAGTACATCTATTAATAAAATTCCTTTTTTCACAGAGCTTTCCAGAGATAGAAGAGCAACAATATTTAAGCACATACTCCAGAATGAAATTGAAGAACAGTTTTCTAACAGAGTTGATTCTAAAGTAGTCATCAATGAAATAAAGCAAGGACGAATACCGCTGATAATCGACGGATTTGATGAATTGATATCTAAGGATTTTTCATTTTCTACAAGCAGGTTCGAGGAGGTAGAAAGCATGTTATCCACTATTGTTGACCTTTTAACAGATAATGCAAAAATTATTATTACATCAAGAAAAACAGCAATCTTTTCAAGCGAAGAATTTCACAACTGGATGATTGATAGAAATATTCCTTACACACTCGCCAAAATTTCCCTTACTGAACCTTCAATAGAAAATTGGCTGTCCAAGGATAAACTTGAACTCATTGATAGATCCTCCTTTCCAGTTAACAAAATCGCAAACCCAGTTCTACTTACTTATTTAAGATATATTGATTTCTCTGAACTATCGACCATGATATTTGAGAATGAATCGATTGTTCAGAAATATTTTGAATTCCTTCTCACAAGAGAGCAAATCAGGCAGAATTTAGTACTTGAACCAGAAATACAGCTACGGATATTTAGAAAGCTAGTCAGATTAATGACCGAACTTGATATCAAGACAGAGACCAAAGATTTCATAAAAGAGTTGATCCAGGAATACAATTCCAAGGTACTCGAAGAGACTAGAAAAAATTACACACCTGATAAAAGGCCAAGGATTGATCAGTTGGCAGACACCCTATCTAATCATGCATTTCTGGATAGAAAGGAAAAAAACCTAATCGGTTTTGTCAATGAATTTGTTTTTGGAACGCTAATAGGTGAAAATCTTATTATGGGTAAATTTGCTGAGCATAATCCCAAATTCTATGAATCATTAAACCAAATGTTCGCTCTTTTAGCTCTTGAAGCATTCAAGGTACAATCGGAGCAGTATAAAAAAGAGCTTTGGCAGATATTTTTTGATTATAACTTCCGTTACGAAGCCGAATTTTTCTTCAAGCTGGACATAGATCTATTGGGAGTGATAGTAAGAGACTACAAACATGCGATATTGGACGGCTTTGAACTGAAAGATATGCTAATCCAAAAAGAAGGCCAGTTCAGCGAAACAGTTTTCAACAATTGTGTTTTCTACAACTGTAACTTTAATTTTAAGTCGTTCAGTAATTGTTCATTCGTAAACTGTCGTTTTTACGACTGTCAGTTCGACACGAAAACGTCATATTCAGATAGTTATTTTGTGGCCTTTGGCTGTACAGACAATAATGATTTAATAAGCCAGGTATTCGATATTGATATACCCAGTAAGGTTCAGGATGTCAACCTTGAGAAATCTGTACTTTCTTTGTTCTTCAAAACAGGAGGCCTCTCGCCTAGGTATCGTCAGCTCTCCTTCATTAAATCTGAACTAAGCAAGGAGGATCAAAAGGAAATTTCAAAAATCCTACATAAGCTCAAGGC
>NZ_JBFTRT010000093.1:0-11440 GCF_056399685.1 Pedobacter sp. 01N416 | reverse complement strand
TATTACAATTATTTCAATTGGCTAAAACTTCGTAATGATTTTCGCTTTCTGATTTGTTGAAAAGAATGGCTAATGATTATATTCGTCTATCAGAAATATCGACATAGAAAAATAACCAGAAACCATTACCATTAATTATTTGTCAATGAAACTAAAAATCATTTCTATATTGTTTTTAACATTAATTATTGGATGTAAAAAAAAGGATGTTTCTTATGACCAAAATACCATCGCCTGTGGAACAAAAAATCCTTTAGAAAATTTACCCTGGCTTAAAAACGAATTTAAGGATATTGCCAATTATCCTGATATGAATGGCATCGTACTTTATGAATATAATGGCGAAGAAGTGATCAATATTTATAAATCATATTATAGCAGTACATACGGAAGGCCGTTTTATTGTGATGGCAAACAAATGCAATTTAGCTCTGGTGAAGATTTGAAAAACTATCTTCAGAAAAGGAAGAAAATAGCTGTTTTATTCGGTGAAAAATTTGATCTTACGCCCTGAAATATGAAGAAATTAAAGCTCATCTGCTACATTATCTTTCTTCTGGTTTCCGCTTCATGGGCACAAAATTCTAGCGATACATTGCATTTTAAAGATCATTTGTTGCCAATTTCGCAACAGAATATTTTTAAGGTAGAGGGTTACTACAGTTGGTGTCCTTCAATTATTAAAACGGGCGACGGCAAGTACCACATGTTTTATTCCCGATGGAAAAAGCAATATGGTTTTTCGGGCTGGTTAACATTTTCAGAAATTGCACATGCCACAGCTGATCAACCTGCTGGCCCCTGGAAAGACTTAGGCGTTGTTTTAACCGCACGAGGTAAGGCTTATTGGGATGCCATTAATATGCATAATCCACGCATTCATTATTTCGATGGAAAATATTACCTCTACTATATTTCTACACATATGGATAATGAGCTATATGACGATAGTACATTAATAGAAAATGCAAGGCTGTGGAGTAAAAGTCCTAATTGGATGCTGCTGCGAAACAATCAGCGCACTGGGGTTGCGGTAAGTAAATCCATTAATGGACCCTGGAAGCGATTAAACCAACCTATTATTGAACCTTCAGGGCCTATAAGCTTGCTTACGGTAAATCCTACAATTACAAAAGGGGCAGACGGCCGTTATTACCTTATTGTAAAGGGCGACAGAATTAAGGGCGGTGGTGCCAGGAACCAGGCATTGGCAATAGGAAAAACACCTACTGGCCCATTTATAATGCAGCCTAAGCCGGTAATTGACTATATGAATACCGAAGACATGGCGATGTGGTATGATACCAAAAGAAAATATTATTATTCGGTTTTCCATAATGATAATATTATATACATGGTTAGCTCGCCTGATGGGATCAATTGGCAACGGGCAACTGAATTTGAAATCTTAAGGCCAGATATCTTAATGGCTGATGGATCAAGATTTAAACCACTGGAATTGCAACGCCCTTTTTTATATCAGGAAAATGGAATTCCTCTTGTTTTAGCTGTAGCAACAAGGGATAAAAATGATAGCTATCTCTTTTTTATTCCCATTAAATCTGTTAAATAAATTTTAGGAGAACGGAACAATCATTTATAGCCAGGCTTCCAGCATTAGGTTATAGCTTTGCTATTGCGTTGCTCTACTTCGAAAATAACTTTAAAACTTGCTCCCTCACCCAGTATTGAGTTTACCTGAACTTTTAAGTTAAGGTAATTCGCTATGCTTTTTACAATGGCAAGTCCTAAGCCATAGCCCGCATTTTCGGCATGACCTGTTTTTTTAAAACGATCAAATACATGTGGTATATCTTCTGCTTTAATGCCTTGGCCACTATCGCTAACCTGAATGGAATAATAACCTTTTTCAAGAAGATCAGAAATCTGTATACGCCCATTTTCTTTGTTAAACTTAATGGCGTTGTTAATTAGGTTATAAAAGAGCTGAAACAAAAGATCATGATTGATGTTGCTTAAACGTTTGTTATGGCTAAGGTCGATGTCGATCTGAATGTTTTTTTCTTCGAGCCTATGGCTTATTTCTTCCACTATTTCATTAAAGAGTGTTTGCGGTTCTATCTCATCCTGTTTGGAGAATTGCTCATTTTCTATTCTCGAAATGAGTAGGAGCGAACGCGATATTTTCTTTAACCGCTCCAGTGTTTTCATCATATCAACAATGTGTTCCTGTACCGCTTCGGATGCCGATTCTTCAGTAAGCAGGTTTTCCATCTTGTTTTGTAATATAGTAATGGGCGTCATAAACTCATGCGAGGCATTGGCCGTAAATTCCCGCTCCTTTTCAAAAGCCTCGTTGATCTGGTCCATTAATGAAATGAGCGAATGATCGAGGTATTTAAAGTCTTGCGTGCTGGTGTTAATATGGCCATGTTTCTTTTTAAATGGAAACCGGCTATTGGTTAGCCTTAATTTGATAATCTGACCAAGTGGTTTAATTAACTGCCGGGTAAAAATCAAATCTATAATAATACTTAGGGCAATAAGAATGATAAGCACATATAAAGCGAAGCGTTGGAGCGCATCGTTATAAAGGTTGATGCTGGCGGTGGTTTTACCGATTTCTAAGAGGTAATTTTTTTGGTTTTTTTGAAAAGTAAAACTCAATACCCGATACGCGATGGTATCTTGTTCTACAATACGTTTGGTATCACGTATGGTATCTAATTTCAGTTTTTGTGCTACTGTTTCGAGTGCAATGTATTCATCTTTCAGCATGGTGTAGCTCCCATAACTGTTATCCCCTTCGAAGTAATAATCTATTCCCTTTTTATTGATATTTTGGAGTACTTTTTTCTGTTGGTTTCTAAGCGAAAAGTTGGTGTAGTTAGAAGCAATCTGCCCGATCAGAAAAGGAAGCAACAGGATAAACAGACCTACAATGGCAAGTTTAGATCCGGTAATAAATAAAGTAAGTTTAGTAGATAGTTTCAAATTACTTTTTAATTCTATAACCAACGCCTCTAACAGTTTCCAGCCATTCGGTAGGGGCGTAACCATTTAATTTCTTCCTGATATTTTTAATGTGTGCATCAATGTAGTTCGAGTCGTAATCATCATCAACAAAGTTGCCCCAAATATGTTCGCTTAATTGCATCCGGGTAAGCACCCTGTTTTTATGCAGTAAAAGGTAGCTTAAAAGATCAAATTCTTTGCGCGAAAGTTCAATCTGCTCTTCCTCAAAAAATACAAAGCGTTTTTGCAGATCGATGCTAAAGTTTCCGAGTGGAATTAACTCTTCGGTCACTTTAAATTTTCGCCTGGCAATGGCCTGCATCCGCGATTGAAGTTCGGGAAGAAAGAAAGGCTTCGCTAAATAATCGTCTGCGCCCATGTCTAAGCCCGCAACCCGGTCTTCTAATTTTCCTCTGGCTGTAAGAATAATATAGGCCGCATCTGGATTGCTTTTCTTCGCCTTGCTGAGCAGTTCAAAACCATCGCCATCTGGCAAACCTAAATCAATCAGTACATAATCATATTGGTTTAGCGCTAGCTTATTAGAACCCTGTTTAAAGCTATGGGCCAGATCGCACAAGAAGAAAGCCTTTTTAAGAAACTTTTCCATTTCAAAGGCAAGCGTTTTTTCATCTTCAATGATCAGTACCTTCATGCGGATTAAAATTGGTAGTAAACTGCTAAACCAAAGAAAGACTGCTGGTGTTTTACATTTTCTTCTTTTCTGTTTCCAAGTATGGAGAATTGATAACTGGCTTCGGCAAGGAAATTTCCATTACTCCAGTTTAAAGGTAGCTTAAAATTGTAAGACAATAGTTTAAACTGATTAACTGTGTTTTCAACTACCTCGGTGGTGTTCCCGTTAACGATTCCGGGAGCGGTATCACTTTTTCCCTTTCCATTCCCATTAGCGTTCTGCCTTTTGCTTTTTTCGATGATATAGGTTTCGTAAAAGTGGGTGGTGCCTGCTGTAATCTCTATAGCCGGCGTAATTGAAATGAGGTTCTTTTCGTTGAACACCGTTCCCAGGTCGATTTCTTTTGAATTTCCAAAACTGATAAATCCATCGGTTTGCTTTCCAAAAGCCAAATCGAGACTAAGATCTGTTTTAAACCAAGGCCATTGGTAGGCGGCCGACGCATTGATGTTATTGTTATTGGATGCCTGAAGCAAAGGAGAATTAGCAGGGAAAAAAGAATGGGTATAGGCTAGTCCGGCGGTAAATTTTTCATTAAAATCATAATCGTAACCTATGCCTAAATCTGTTTCCGAAATGGTTGAGCCATAGTTTAAGAGCTTATAACCACCGCCCGAAAAATATAAACCGCTTGGAAACCGTAAGGTAGCATTAAAGAGTACATACGGATATTTTTCAGGGGTAACCTGCCCGTAATAATTAATATTACTGTTGTACATGGCCGCAAGTGTAAGCGTAGCTTTGGTCGAATCTTGCTGTGCCTTTACATTTGATATCGCCAAAAATGAGAAGAAAATTAAGAGACGGATGCGCATATATTTATGGCCTTTTAATCTTAGGTTTAATAATCTTGATGGGTTTTACCTTTACATTGGGCTTTACCGCCATGGGTTTTAGCTGTTTTTTGGCTTTTGGTACTTCTTTGATCTGAAGTGGCTCAGGCTTTTGATTTTCGGGCTGTTTGTCTTTTTTTGCCTTATCCTGTTTTTTAATCAGTTCTTCCTGCTGATTTGAAACAGTTAAAGCGGTAGAATCTTGTTGCACGGCAAAAACACCCGATAACGGGGCAATTGCCAGGCAAAAAATAACGGCGAATCGGATCATTTTATAAATATAAAAAAAGTTTACCCCCTAAGAGGTAAACCCTACCTAAAAACCACCATACATGGTGCGCTCACATTTCAAAAGTAGAACGGCAACATGAAATTAAGATGAAAAAAATAAATTTTAAATTTCATGTTGGTTTCATCTTCGGCTCTCAACTTTGAAGCGTAAAACTTTAAATAAAATCTACAGTTATGAAAACAAATTTTGTAAATACCATTTTAGCCGTCTTCCTCGTAATCGGGATGATTGCCTTTTATGGATGTAAAAAAAATGAATCAAGCCAGGGAACAACTAAAGTTCAGATTAAAATGACCGATGCTCCGGGTAACTTCGATAAGATTAATTTAAGTGTAAAAGAGATTGTACTGGTATCGGGCGATAAACCTTATGTATTTGCAGCTAGTGCAGGTATATTCGATATTCTTGATTTTAGGATCGGCACCAGTAACCCTGATATTTTGGTTGCTTCAGGTGAAATGCCTTCAGGTGAAATTACCGAAATCAGACTGGTACTTAACGAAACCGGAAATACAATTGTAGTAAATGGGGTTCAGCAGGAACTTAAAACACCAAGTGCACAATCTTCTGGCTGGAAAGTAAAATTAACCGCTAATCCTGAATTGGTTGAAGGTGCTGCTTATACATTACTATTAGACTTTGATGCGGCGAAATCTATCGTAAGCACCGGAAATGGAAAATATTTATTAAAACCAGTGGTACGCGGAATTGCGGCAGCAACTACCGGATTAATTTCAGGAACGGTTTTGCCTTTGGCAAGCCATCCAGAAGTATTGGTTATTGCTGGTACAGATACAGTGGGTACCGTTGCCGATCCTTTAACTGGTAAATTTACAGTTGGTGGCTTATCATCTGGTATCTACTCAGTTAAATTTGCTCCGGTTGTTGGTTATAGAGATAGTACCATTACTGCTGTTAAAGTGGCTTTAGGGCAAAACACATTGTTGGGCACGGTTACTTTAAAATAGTAAAACCCCATTATTCATATCTAAATTTAAAACGATGAAAAAGCTATTCTTGCTGTTGTTACTCGTGGTAAGCAGCAGCCTTACTTTTAAAGCTCAGGCCCAGGTAAGTGTAAATATAAACATTGGTGCGCAGCCTGCATGGGGCCCGGTTGGTTACGATTATGTAGATTATTACTACCTGCCCGATATTGAGAGCTATTATTATGTACCTAAAAAACAGTTTATTTATATGGGTGCAGGAGGCTGGGTTTTTACCACATCGCTTCCACCGAGATATAGCGGTTATGATTTATATAACGGCTACAAGGTAGTAATTAACTCACGTCAGCCTTACCGTTATTTCGAAACCCACAAAGTAAAATATGCCAAATTTAAAGGCAACCATGGGCAATCGGCAATAGGGAAGAGCAAAGGACAGAAATATTCACCTGCAAAGGGTAATGCCAAGGTTTATAAAGGCGATAAAGGAAAACCCTCACAGCATTTTAATAAAGGAAACGGAAATGGCAAAGGCCATGGAAACGGTAAGGGAAAACATTAGTTGTTTGTGTAATAAAGAAAGAAACCCTCCAATTTGGAGGGTTTTCTTTTTTAATTTCTTTTTTGTTGCCCTGGAGCAAAGGGTCTGGCAGATTTTGAACCTGTTCCTTTTTTGGCTTGCCCTGGAGGAACTTTGCCGCTATTACCAGCAGTTCTGGTACTATAACAAGCACTGGTAAGCAGCATTACCGATAACGCTACAATAAGATATATCTGTTTCATAGTTATTGATAAGCCATAAGTGTGCCAATTGCTGTTATCTCTTTTATTAATCAAGTCATGAGCTTACTACCCCAGAAAATCCTTTGGGTAGGTTTGCTGATTATATTTCAAATCCATCTCTTTTAAAAATGCTTTCCGCTCTTCTGTTAGTTCAGGAATGAGTAGCGTTTGTCCAGGAAGAACAGGCGCACCTATTTCCTGAAATAGATTTTCCAGTCCGGCGGGTACTACCGTGCAGAGCAATCGTGCAGGTTTTTCTGAAGTGTTCTTAAAGCAGTGAATGGCTCCACCAAGAGGGATATTTACAAAGCCATCTTTTGAAACGATTTGTTTACCCTTTTCTGTTTTAAACTCCACTTCTCCCTCCAAAATATGGAACATTTCCTGTGTGTCGGGGTGGGCATGCGGTGGTGGGCCACCACCTGGGGGAACAGTCATTTCAATAACCGCATAGTTGCCACTGGTTTGCTCACCAGAAATGATGATCCTGTAATTACCTCCTGCAATGCCTAAATATTCGCCTTCATTTTTATTAATGATTTTGATATTGGATTCCATCTTTCTTAGATTTTTTCCTGTATATTTTTACTCTTAAATCTATTAGTCAAGATCGTTCACGGAATGTCTGTACGATTATTACTCCGTTATCTGATTATCAGCCACCTTTCTTATTTCAAACCTCTTTCTTTTAAAAGGTTTTCTAATTCCTGATTGTTATATTTTGAGTTGTTTGTCAGCTTATAAATGAAAAATAAGGGGATGAGTGTTAAAAAGCCTAAACTGTTTTTCATCACGCTGTAAAATACAACACCGATCAGAAATCCAATTAATATGGCATCGGTTATGGCTGCCGATTCCCCTTTTTTTTGCTTCTTACAGCAATTCTTTTTGGGGTTTTAATTGATATTTCGATTAAACACTAAAGCTTCATAAGTACAAAAGGCACTGGTGCTGATTTCTTACCACGAAGCTAACTATTCAACACCTGTTTTAAAAAATTATCCCTGTAAAAATCTCCGATAGGAATAATTGTATTGTTTAAGATGATATGTTGCTTGTGTATTTGCTCTATTTTAGCAACCGAAACAATATAGGATTTATGCATTCTTACAAAATTAATTGATGGTAATAGTTCTTCCATGCCTTTCATGGTCTGTAGGGCTGTAATTTTTCCCGACTTTAAATGTACTATTACATAATCTTTTAAACCTTCAATGTAAAGAATGTCGGAGAAATTAATCCGATGCATGCGCTGCTCAACCTTCAGGTATATAAATTCTTCTTTTAAAATTTCCTTTCCCTTAAACCTGTCTTTAACCTTAGCTATTGCAGTAAGGAAACGGCTGAATGTTAAGGGCTTTAAAAGGTAATCAACTACATGAAATTCAAAGCCCTGGATAGCGTATTCACTGTAAGCGCTGGTTAAGATAACAAGGCATTTGTGATCAATGATTTTCATTACCTCAATTCCGTTCAAATTTGGCATCTGGATATCAAGAAATAAAAGATCAACTGTTGAACTCTGAATAAATTCTATCGCTGAGAGCGCATCTGTTGTTGCCAACAACAATTGGAGACCAGTAACCTGTTCTACATGGTCTTTCAGTAAAGAAACGGCTAAAGGCTCATCATCAATAATTACACATCTAATCATTTAACATATGCTTTTAAGTTTAGTACGAGCGAAACCGAGTAATAACCATTATTTTCTTGAATAATAAGTGAATGTGCATCTGGGTAAAGTAGTTGAAGCCGCCTGCTAATATTTTCCAATCCTATACCTGTTGATTTCGTTTTGCTAACTGAGTATATTTTATTTACAGTGTTTAACATTAATTTGGTCTGTTGTGTCTTAATCGTAATCACGGCCTTATCCGAATTGGTGCTTAAGTCGGCATGCTTAAAAATATTTTCAATAAATGGCAGTAATAATAAAGGTGCGATAGTTAAGTCAATTGATTCCAAAATAAGATCCATAATCACTATATCGGGATTTTCATATCTGATTTTTTGTRATTCTAGGTAATCAATTAAATATTTTAGTTCTTTTTTTAAAGGTACCTCTGTTTCATTTTCATAAAGCATGTACCTCATCAGACTACTTAACTGCGCTAAAACCGGTAGTGCAGATTGTGGTTTAGTGGCAACAAGCGAATAAATATTGTTGATGGAATTAAATAGAAAATGAGGATTGACCTGAGCCCTTAAAAATGAGAGTTCCGCAATCCGATTCTGCAACTGGATTTCTTTTTTTTCTAGTTCTTTTCGTTTAACAAAATCAAAAAAGAAAAAAGCAAGCCCCCATACGGAATAATAAAAACTATAGCTAAAGCTATCCAAATAATAATACGCAAAACTCACATTTTTAGGGTAATTGCGAAACCCGCAAAAATACGGGCAGATAATCTGTTCTAGAAAGTACTTAACAGAAATTATGGCGAACAGAGAGAGTACGAAAGCGGAAATTGTTTTAAAGGCACCCCTAACTTCATACCATTTCGTGAAAATTAGATAACCTGCAAGAGATGTAGTACAAAAAACCAGGGAATGTAGGAGCCTTAAGATCTGAACCTGGGCATCTCTAAATATTTGGAAAGTCTGCTTTCCCTGCGCAATATCAGACAGGTCCTTTGCCAGGGCCGTTAAATAGTAGAACGCAATAAAGAAAAGAAAGAGATATAATATTTTTTTGGACATTGTTTTTTTTAACCGTGCTAATTTGAGGTATTTATAGCAATTCTTCAAGATAACAAAAGTGTTTGGTCGAACGAAACAACAGTTTGGTCGATCGCCGAGTTTAAAAACAGGTTATCCACCATAGTTTTGTAGCATAAATGATATTGTTATGCGAAATTATCTCTTTTACACCTGGTTAGCACTGCTTATTGCGGTTAATGGTTATGCTCAACCGAATCGATCTAAAATCCAAAGGCGGGTATCAGAAATTTTTATGGAAAATAAGCCAAAGCCACAGATACTGCTGTTAGGTGTATTTCATTTTGCTGGAGAAAAAATTGATACAAATACTACGCAAGCCGAGTTAAAGGTGGATATGCTTAGCGCGGATAGGCAGAAACAGATAAAAGGTCTTGTTGATCGGCTGGCTAAATTTAATCCAACAAAAATTGTTATTGAGGCTAGTCCACGCAGTGAGTTTTATTACGACTCCTTATATATCGCATACAGAAAAGGTAAGGTTATGATAGGGAAGGATATTGACCCTAGTAGTGAAGAGTTTCAACTGGCTTTTAGGCTTGCCAACATATTGAAATTAAAAAAACTCTACCCTGCAGATGCACAGCCTTTTCGATTCAGGTTAAGTAAAGCAGATTCCGTTTTAACTTACGAAAAGTATAAAGATCAATCCGATTCGTCGTTTATTTATTGGGACAAGCCTTATATAGAACAAAAAAAATATGAAGACTCTTTAGCTTTCTCTCTTCCACTTATTAAATATTTAAGGTATTTAAATTCTCCTGAAAAGCAAGCCAGATCTATTGGGAGGTGGCTCATTACAACCAAAAGAGGAACAAACCTCGAGCCCATAGGCGCTGACGGCTTTATTACACGATACTTTAACCGTAATGTTCGGATATATGCTAACATTCAGCGTATTGTTGAAAATCAAGAAGACAGGATACTTGTAATTTATGGGGCTACACATATGTACATGCTCAAACATTTATTTACCGCCAGCCCCGAATTCGACTTGAAAGATATAATGGAATATTTGAAATAGAACTAGCTAGAGATGAAAATACGCAATTACTTTAACCATTGGCTTGGAACAACACTTTGTGGCATTGCGCTATTGTTTTGTTCCAGATACCTTCAAAGTTATATTTTTCCCAGTCAGAGATGGCAGGTTATAGACTACCTATCTTATCTTGCCATAATACTTACATCGTTTGGGGTTACGGCATGGAAAATGAACGGACAGGATGATGGGGTATCAGTAAAGCCCTTGCCTCTGGCTGTTGTAAGGTTAATATTGAGGTATTTTCTTGCCTTTATTTTTATGTACTACGGTTTTGCTAAATTATTGGATAATCAATTTTATCCGCTACTTTACCGTTCAGATAAAGTGGTGAGTCAGTTGAAAGGGATGGACAAAGCCTGGATCTTTTTTGGCCATTCAGAATCCTATAAGTACTTTTTAGGCTCTGCACAGGTATTTGCATCGGTTCTATTATTTTTCAGACGATCAACTTTTGCTGGTTTATTGTTGCTACTAACCATAAGCAGTAATATTGTCTATCTCAATTTCGCCTTTAATATTCCTGTTAAATTTGATTCGTGTTTCTATCTTTTTGTTAATCTCTACCTTTTAGCGTTTTACTTTAAGCAGGTTCAGCATTTCATATTAACCCATCCAGAACCTAAAATTAAAACTAAATACCATATAGTCAAAGATTTATTATTTGGTTTGATTATTCTTTTGATAATATCGGTGTCTTTTTCCTTACAGCTTAAGGCCAAATTTAGTGATACGTGGAAAACAAAGCTTTACGGCATATATGATGTAAGCTCGATTTTAAAAAATGGGAGAATTGATTCAGCACAAAACTTCAAAACATTTTATTTTGATATTGGGACATTGATGAACATCAGAAAAACTGATAATAAATTTGAATGGGCTGATTACAAGATCGGTTCTAATGATTCGATTTATTTTGAAGCTGATAAAATATTTAGAGGTAACTACCAAAAACATGATAAAAATTTAATCTTAAAGGGGATAATCGGAAAAGACATCATCATCATCAACTTACTTAAAAGGAAAGAAATTAAGAGGGAATAGAAGTGTAAACATAAACAGATGCTAACTGGGGTTTACAAATTCAATAATACTAGTAAATCGAGTCAAAGACTCTCTTCCATTAGTCAAATCCGCAGAAATCCTGTGAAACTC
>NZ_JBFTRT010000092.1:0-11467 GCF_056399685.1 Pedobacter sp. 01N416 | reverse complement strand
GCGTTACGCAGCGYGACATCGCCATTAAAGTTTGAGCCACAATACACACAAACTGATTTAAGCTTATTCATTTAGTTAAAATTTACCGAAGTTAATATTTTATCGGCTTTCTGTAAATTTTAATTCTACACAAAGCTGTTACAGGACTTATTTTAATCAAACCTCGCAGGTTTTTAAAACCTGCGAGGTTTGATCGTATAATTTTCTTTCCAAGAACCACCGACTTTGTTAAATAAACCTGATAAAACGGAAAGCCCGGAGCGAAGCATGAGCCAGGACTTGGAGGGATAGCAGGACTGACGCTAAACTGGAATTCTGTCTTGGCTTTTCTAAATAATATTGACCACTTGAGGACACTTAAGTATTTTTTAGCACAAAAAAGGAGTAGCATTAACACCACTCCTTTTAACCAAATATAAGAGAAAAGATTTTTTTGTTAAACGATCTTAGAAAGCATAACGGATTGTTGCACCATAAGTTCTTGGATCGCCAAGTACGCCTGCATATAAGCCTGAGTTACCAGCCGCAGCCTGCAATTGTTCATAATAGTTTTTGTTTGCGATATTTCTGCTCCAAACAAACAAAGAGAACTTATCTGATTTAAATCCTAACCTTGCATTAAATAAAGCATAACCTTTAACATTTAAAATGCTTGACGGTGTAGGGTTTGACGAATATTCTGAACGGTAACTCGCATCGCCGGCGATAAAATATCTACCAGCCCTGGTTGCTAAATTACCGGGGGTACTAAATTCAGAGCCTCCAGAAATGTTCCATTTAGAAATACCTGGCAATCTGCCTCCCGAAGCATCTTTGAATGCAACTTGGGTAGCTACACCGTTTACCAATTCGGTATGGCCGGTTTCTTCTAAAGGTAGTGGTGCATTGGTGAATTTCACATATTTACCATCAAGGTAAGCTACCGCAGCATTTAAAGTTAAGAACCTTTCCAATTGATAAGTTCCATCAATTTCCAAACCTTTTACTTTAACTTTCTCTGCGTTTGCGAGATACCCCCTATTTACCCCCAACTGTGGAGATTGAACATTGGTTTGGTAATCTTTAATATCGGTATTAAAAGCGGTAATATTTAATATGGCACCTTTAACCGGTTTTGTTTTTAAACCTAATTCGTAATGTTGAACATATTCTGGCTTTACAACAGCAACCGACAAGTCTGCTTGTCCGGTTGAGGTAGTTGGCAAGCCACCTACGTTAACACCAACAGGTTTATAAGCAGTAGAGAAAGTTCCATAAACGTTTAACTTCGTGTTAGGGCGGTATGAAACCGTTAAGTTACCCGATAGGTTATTGTTATCTACTTTGGTAGTAAACTGCTGATTACTATACACAGCGGCTTTTAGTGCAAGTAAAGCGGCATCTGTAGTCTGCAATCCGCCATAAGTTACCCTGTCGTAGTCCACATCTTTTTTATCGTAGGTGTATCTCAAGCCAGGTAATACGTGAAAATG
This sequence comes from Pedobacter sp. 01N416, assembly GCF_056399685.1. Classification (NCBI taxonomy): domain Bacteria; kingdom Pseudomonadati; phylum Bacteroidota; class Sphingobacteriia; order Sphingobacteriales; family Sphingobacteriaceae; genus Pedobacter; species Pedobacter sp. 01N416. The sequence continues at coordinate 9,995 of NZ_JBFTRT010000092.1, read as the reverse complement.
CTCTAAAAATTCCCAGTCAACCTGAGCAAAAATAGCTGCACTTAAGGATTTGATGGTCGAATTGGTTTTAATCCCAAAGCCATCTAATAAACCAGGGGTTGAATATAATGCCTGACTACCCGTATTGCTTGTTTGCACAAATCTCCATTGATCTTTACCTACTTCTTCTGTTTGGGCCAAACCTTTTAAGTTCTGAGCAAGGGCAAACACCCCAATTACACCACTTAATTTATCGGTGATATTACCGGCATATCTAATTTCCTGTGAATATTGATCATGGCGGGAGTTACCTTGAGATTTGGTCAACGCAGACAGTTCAGAGAAATCCCTGTCGTTTGTAGGATCCCAGTTCCAGAATCTCCATGCTGTGGTAGATGTTAATGTTCCGCCACCAATTTTATAATCTACATTTAAAGATATACCACCGATTGACTGATTATGTCTCCAGGGGGTATTGGTATTTATTTCTCTTGAAAAAGGATCAATTTTAGGTTGCTGATAGCCTAAATCGGAAACAATTTTAGCGTATTGGCGATAAGCGCTTCTTTCTGTTGTGGTAACGCCAGCAATTACCAAAGGATAACCTGCAGGGTGCTGAACACTAACATCGCCACTTAATAGTATCTGTAACCTATCTGAAGGGGTAAAATACAACTGGCCTTTAAAACCAAGGTTATTTTGTCCGCTATATTTACGTTCTTCTCTGGTATTCCATATTGTACCATCGCGTTGGGTACCGGAGATTGATATTTTCGCAGCAAGATTTTTTGCTACTCCTCCCGAAACTGATGTTTTTGCCTGGATAAAGTTATAGTTTCCAACGCTTAGTTCTACTTTGGCACTTGGTGTTTGGGTTGGTTTTGTAGTGGTGATGTTAAACGCACCTGCAGTAGTATTTTTCCCAAATAACGTACCTTGAGGACCACGGATTACTTCTATTTGTTCGATATCTAGGAAATCGGTCGAGGTAGCAGCCGGACGCGCATGGTAAACACCATCTACGTAAAAACCTACCCCCGGATCGATACCATCGTTAGTTAAACCGAATGTTGAACCCAGACCTCTAATATTAAGTGTTGTATTTCTGGCATTCGATGCATACAATTGTACAGATGGCACTAACTCTTTTAAACGGTTAACGTTAAAAGCACCTGCATTTTCTGCTGCCTGGCCACCGATTACAGTAATTGGAATAGGCACGTCCTGTAAAACCTCCGAACGTCTTCTCGACGTTACAACGATTTCATCCAATAATGCATTTTCTACCAGAACCAATTCTATTGGTGTTTCCTGAAGTTTTAAAATCTGAAAATCCTGAGGTTTATAGCCAACTGAGCTCACTTGAAGGTAAAATGGAGTCTCTTGTTTTACATTTATGCTGAAAACACCATTATCATCTGCCACTACGGCTTGGTTTGTTCCTCTTACCTTTACAGTAGTGTGTGGTATTGTACTGCCATTTGTTGTTTTAATTACGCCGGTTACTGGGCTTTGGGCAAAGACAAAACTTGCCGAAAGTAAAAATGAAAAGAGAATTAGTAAACTTTTGTTCATGATTAGTTATATAGTTTGTTTAAATGTTGTTGATTAATGACTCGTTCGAAAGTATGCGATTACCGTTTTAGAATGGCTACAACAACAATACGAGCGTGTTTTTTGATTTGTTTTCATAATTATTATATAAATCCTATAGATTTAGTCGACAAATATATTAAAAAATTTTATCTGCCAAATTTTATTTTGTGATTTTTCTGTTTATTATCAATTCTTCAGACCTTATAGGTTTTAAAAACCTATAAGGTCTGAAAAACAAAACGGGGCTATCGTAAACGATGCCCCGCTGAATTCTATAAAAATATTGACTAATAAGATTCCTTCGTTCCTCGCAATGACGATTATTGGAAAGGAAATACCTTATCTGGTGTAATTTGGTGCTTCTTTAGTAATCGTAATATCGTGTGGATGGCTTTCGCGCATACCTGCCGCAGTAATCTGCACAAATTGTGCTTCTTGTAATGCCTCGATATTTGCGGCACCGCAATAGCCCATACTTGCACGTAAACCACCAATGTACTGATACATTACTTCTGCTAAGGTACCTTTAAATGGTACACGGCCTACAATACCTTCTGGAACTAGCTTTTTAATATCATCTTCTACATCCTGGAAATAGCGATCTTTAGAACCCTGCTCCATTGCTTCAATTGAGCCCATTCCACGGTAAGATTTAAATTTACGTCCTTCGTAGATAATGGTTTCGCCTGGTGATTCTTCAACTCCTGCAAATAGCGAACCTGCCATTACGGTGCTTGCTCCTGAAGCAATTGCTTTGGCAATATCACCTGTGTGTTTAATACCACCATCGGCAATAACAGGAACACCTGTGCCTTTTAAAGCTTTGGCACATTCGTAAACCGCATATAATTGAGGAACACCAACGCCAGCAATAATTCTTGTTGTACAGATAGAACCAGGACCAATACCAACCTTAACGGCATCAGCACCAGCATCGGCTAAGAATTTTGCAGCAGCACCGGTAGCAATATTTCCAACGATAACCTGCAGATCAGGATATTTAGCTTTAACTTCTTTTAATTTATCAACTACTCCTTTAGAGTGACCATGAGCAGTATCAATAGTAATTACATCAACACCGGCATGAACCAAGGCATCAACACGTTGTATAGTATCAGCTGTTACACCAACTGCGGCACCCACTCGTAAACGGCCGCGTTCATCTTTACAAGCGGCAGGATAATTTTTAACCTTCGAAATATCTTTAAAAGTAATTAAACCGCTTAAGTAACCGTCTTTGCTCACTACAGGAAGTTTCTCGATTTTATGGTTCTGAAGAATTTCCTCTGCCTGAACTAAAGTAGTACCTTCTGGTGCAATGATTAAATTTTCTTTAGTCATTACCTCAGAAATCGGTCTTTTCATATCCTTTTGGAAACGTAAATCCCTATTTGTAATAATACCCACCAATTTATTGTCGCTGCTTACAACAGGAATACCACCAATTTTATGCTCTTTCATAATCTTAAAAGCATCGGCTACAACAGCTGTTTCCAATAAGGTAACCGGATCCTGGATCATACCGCTTTCAGAACGTTTAACCTTACGTACTTCTTCGGCTTGTCTTTCTATGGTCATGTTTTTGTGTAACATACCAATACCTCCATTTTGCGCGATGGCAATGGCTAGTTCGGCTTCTGTTACAGTATCCATCGCTGCAGAAATCAATGGAACATTAAGTTTAATTTTTTTTGTTAAAAAAGTGGCTGTATTTACTTCACGGGGCAGAATTTCGGAATATGCAGGTACTAGAAGTACGTCGTCATACGTTAAACCTGTGGCAATAAACTTTGTGGAATCGAGTTGCATAGCAAATAAATTAGGATTTATTATTTGCCAGGCAAAGATACGAAAATTGAGGGAATATAAAAGTATAATGATAAAAATCCTTAAATATTGAGCTTGTCTGACAATCGCTATCATCACAAAGCAAAAACTAAGCTTTAATAAGTATTTGGTAACAATGACCTAGCTATTAAGCGAAATTATTTGAATAAAATTTTAGTTTTATATAATTTCAATAAACCAAATATAATTAGATGATAGATTTTCTTGAAGGCGTAAAGGAATGGCTTGTTGGATTTTTCGGCTTACCAGCACTGTTAAAACTACTGCAAACCAATGACTATAGCCAGTTTATGAGCTGGAATGGCATTAGTGCGCTCATGGGGCCTTTGATTCCCTTTTTATTGGTTTTTGAAATCATCAGGATGACATTTTACCGCCGTTTTAAAGTGGTTGATTACCGGATTTCTTTCTTTTCACTGGTGATTAATTCTTTTATTGGCCGCATTATTTCTATCGGCATGGTGTCTATCTGTATCGGTTTATTTGGCAAATACGCCATTTTTAAAACAGAAATTACCTGGTACTGGCTGATATATGGGTACGTGATCTGGGAATTCGGGCATTTTATTTATCATTTTTTAGCGCATAAAGTAAGGCTTTTCTGGTGTTTGCACTCCACCCATCACGCACCTGAAACCATGAACTTATCGGTAAATTTTGCACATTTTTTTCTTGAAGCACCTTACGCCGACCTGATTAGAACAACAACATGTATTCTTTTGGGTGTTAGCCCTGCCCTGCTTTTCTTAATTATGTTTATCGATGGTTTTTGGGGGTCTTTTATCCACATTGGAGAAAATATTTCTAAAGATGGCCGTTTTGGATTTTTAAATAAAATCATCCTTACGCCTTCTCATCATCGTGTACACCATGCAAAGAATGCATTGTATATGGATACCAATTTCTGCAACCTGCTACCCATCTGGGACCATGTTTTTAAAACCTACCAGGAAGAAGACAAAACAATAAAAATTGAATATGGTATTACCCGGGAAATGAAAAAACACAGCTTTTTAGATGCTTATTTTGGCGAAATTGTTCTCCTGGCCAAAGATGTTTGGCGTGCACCAGGTATTAAAAACAAGTTTCTGTACATCTTTATGCCTCCCGGATGGAGCCATACTAAAGACCATAAAACGGCAAAACTTGTCCGGAATGAATACTTAAAAACATATAAACAGGAAATTGCTGGTTAAGCTCCAATTATTTAAGAATAATTCGAAGAATGTTTTTATTATTGCAGTAACCAAAAAACTAATTTTATAAATGCAGAAAAATGCTCTCAAATTTCTGACTTTAATGCTATGCATTGGAGTTAGCACCGCCTATGCCCAAACCACTCAACCCATAAAAAGAGAATTTAAGTTTGGTAAAATTGCACCAACAGAATTCGAAGTGAAAGCCTCTGGCCAGGATTCTTCTGCCTCAGCGATTAAACTGTTTGATGTTGGCGACTGTTATTTCGAATATAATCCTAATGGAGGGTTTATTTATGTGTTTGAACGACACATTCGTTACAAAATCTTAAACAAAAATGGTTATGACCTGGCTAATTATAAAGTAGAACTGTATAAAAGCAGTAATTCTGTTAAAGAAGACCTCAATTTTATGGACGCCGCAACTTACAATATGGTTGATGGCAAAATGGTTACCAGTAAACTGAACAAGGATGCCAAGTTTACCGAGGAGTTTAACAAAAACTATGTAATCAAAAAATTTGCGTTACCCAATGTTAAAGAGGGCTCTATTATCGAATTTAAGTACAAAATCAAATCAGATTTTATTTTCACACTCCGGGGCTGGAAATTCCAATCAAATATTCCAACACTTTGGTCAGAGTACAATGTAAAGATACCTGAATACCTAACTTATAAGAACAACCTAAGTGGATATTATCAGGTCGATCATCCGCTCCACCAAAATGTAAATGCGAGCTACGTATCAGGCTTAACTTCTACTGCTGTTTACGATAAATACTGTGCGATGAATGTACCTGCCCTGAAAGAGGAGCCCTATGTAACCACAATGGATGATTATACGCCCAAAATAGAATTTGAGCTCAGGGCAACCCAATTCCCAGGCGAAATGTATAAAGACTTTAATGGCTCATGGCCAAAAATCATTAATGGGCTGGCCCTAGATGAAAATTTTGGAGGCTTTATTAATAAAAGCAGTTTTGCTAAATCTGCACTCCCAGGCATTCTGAAAGGAGAAAAGGATACTTTGGCTGCAGTAAAACTTATTGTCAACTATGTTAAAAACAACTTAAAATGGAACAAAGAATACTCGAAGTATGCTAACGAAACCAATCCAAAAAGCATTTTCGAAAAGAAAACAGGCTCATCTGCTGATATTAACCTTGCCTTATTAAGCTTATTAAAGGAAGCAAAAATTGATGCCTACCCTGTTCTGATCAGCACAAGAGAAAATGGTGAACATCCCGGATATCCGGTAGTATCGGCATTCAATAACGTAATTGGTGTTACGCAGATTGGAAATGCTTTATATTTTCTTGATGCCACAGACAAAGATCTCCCTGCTGGCATGATAGATTCAGACAATCTGAGTCACCAGGGCTTTTACATGGATTTAAAAAACTTTAATGGAAAATGGCTTTCTACTGAACCAAGCGTATCGACCGAAAAGATTTTTGTTTATAACATGACGCTTGATAAAGACCATAAGTTAACGGGAAAAATTAATCAATATTCAAAAGGTTACAGCGCATTAAACCTTCGCAATAGATACAGAAAAACCAATAACGAAACCGAATTTGTTAAAAACTTTAAAAAAGACAAAACGGGTCTTGAAGTTTCTAATTATAAAATAGATAACCTCGACAATCTTGAGGAGCTATTGACAGAAAGCATGGATGTTGTAATTGAAGACAATGTAGAAGAAGCAGGCAATCTGGTATATTTCACTCCTCTGCTTTTCGAAAGAACCAAAGAAAATTTATTCAAACTGGAACAACGAAAATTCCCAGTCGATTTTGCCTATCCATTTAAAGAAAGTTACCGGATTACCATCAACTTCCCTGAAGATTACGAGGTGGATAAGCTGCCAAAAGGAGGAATTTACAAACTTCCGGAAGAGAATGGGACATTTACGATCAATTACGTTGCAGAGGGTAAAACCTTAATGGTAAAAAGTATAATAAGCGTAAATAAATCGCTTTATACACCGGAAGAATATTTTGATTTAAAAGAGTTATTTAAAGCTGTTGTAGAAAAACAGGCCGAACAAATTGTATTTAAAAAGAAAGTATAATGAAATACTATTTAAGTTTGGCGCTTGCGCTTGTAAGCATTAACACTGCGTTGGCACAGGTAGATTACGATGCAGCGAAGATCCCCGAAAACCTAAAAAAGGACGCTGTTGTGGTAATTAGAAACGAAGAATCTTTTTTTGATGTTAAGGGTTTAGGTGAGGCAAAAATGGATTATAAAGTGGCAATGACCATTTTGAACAAAGCCGGCGAAGAATATAGTGAGATGGCTAAAGTTTACGATAAATTTAGCAGCATATACAATATTAGGGCTACCCTTTACGATGCAGCAGGAAAAAAAGTAAAAGACTATAAAAGTTCGGATATTAAAGATCAAAGCCTGATTTCGGATTTTTCGATCTTCGAAGAGAATAGACTTAAGCGCTTAAAATTTGTAAGTATAACCTATCCGTACACCATAGAGTACAGTTATAGCCAGGACTATAATGGACTGCTTTATTTCCCTTCATGGTACGACTTAAAAGGTTTTGGCGCATCGGTAGAAAAATCGGCATACACAATTCAAAAGGCAAAAAACTACAAAATGCGGTACATTACGAGTTCGAATTTACAAACCGACTCGGTAATTAATGGAGAAAAAGTACAGTATAAATGGAAAAGTGCCAATGTTGCAGCAGTTGCTGAAGAGCCTTTAAGTACCGGCATTGATAACATTTCTGCCTGGGTTAAAGCCTCCCCCAATCAGTTTGAATACGATGGTTCAACAGGAAATTTTGATAACTGGAAAAATTTCGGATCATGGTTGTATACTTTAAATCAAGGTGGTAATAAACTTCCTGAAGCAACAAAACTAATGGTGCAGAATTTAATCAAGGATGCCAAAACACCAAAAGAAAAAATCCGGATTTTGTATAACCATTTGCAGCAAAACACCCGTTATGTAAGTGTTCAGTTAGGAATAGGAGGCTTTAGACCTATTTTAGCTGAAAAAGTTGCCCAGGTAAATTATGGAGATTGCAAAGCATTATCCAATTACATGAAAGCACTGCTTAACGAGGCTGGAATTTCTTCAAACTTAATTGTTATCGGAAACGATATGCCCAGTTTAAACCCAACTTATTCTAGTGTGGGGCAGGCAAATCACATGATTTTGTGTGTTCCATTAGCAAAAGATACTACCTTTTTAGAATGCACCAGCCAATATGAACCAATGGGATTTATCGGCTATAGCAATTCTGACCGGAATGTATTAATGGTTACCGAAGATGGAGGAAAAATAGTGCATACTCCTGTTTACAATGCCAAAGAAAATTATCAGATCAGAAAAACCAAAATTACCTTGGCAGAAGATGGTACAGCCAGCTCCGAAATAAAATCTACTTATGGCAACGCGCAATTTGAAGAAAATTTTTCGATGACTTTAATGGAACCTGTTGATCTCCGGAAAAAAATAATTGAAGATAGTTCCATTCCAGTTGCAGAATTGATCAGTTATAAATATGTACAGGCTGATAAGACTATGCCTGTGCTTACAGAAGAAATAARTTTTAAAACCAATCCAATATTAACTAAGGGTGGAGACAAATTATTCCTGGTAGTGAATCAGATTAACCGACGGGAAAGCGTTCCGCTTAAAGTAGAGGGTAGAAAAACATACTTTTCTGTTCCGTTCAGTTATAATGACGATGATGAAATCAGTTATATCTTACCAAAAGGATATAATGTAGAATTTATTCCGAAAGATATTGCGATCAACTCAGAATTTGGATCATATACCGCGAAATTCAGCGTAAAAGACAATATGATTGTTTATAGCCGTACGCAAACCATGAACAATAAAAAGTATCCACCAGAAAAATATGGTGAGTATGTGGATTTTTATAAAAAGATTTACCAGGCTGATAAACAAAAAGCTGTTTTAGCAAAAACTTTATAAATTAGCATATGATTACTGAAAACCAATATTTTGATGGCAACGTTAAATCGTTAGGCTATGAAACCGCTGAAGGAAAATCGACTGTCGGCGTTATAAATCCGGGAGAATATACTTTTGGAACAGCTCAGAAAGAAATTATGCATGTTATAGAGGGTGAACTAACAGCGCTTTTACCAGGTACCATAGATTGGCAAAGCATTAAAGCTGGTAGTAATTTTGAAGTGCCCGCAAACTCCTCTTTTAAAGTAAAAGCCAGCGTTCAAACGACATATTTATGCCAGTATAGGTATAAAAAGACAGCTATATCATTATTGTAGAATTGTCATCCTGAGCCTGTCGAAGGATCCCAAATATGTTTAGGCGTTTCGACAGGCTCAACGTGACAGATTCTGACATAGACTCTTTTAATTGATCTAACAAAATTTATTTCTTCCCGATTACTACCTCGGTAAAACTCTCAGTAGTAAGGTATTTATTTGCTAAGGCCAATAATTCTTCGGCAGTAATAGTTTTAACCTTCTCTATATATTTGGTATAGTAATCGTAGCCCAATCCTGCGAAATAAATGTTCTTGAATTTATCGGCGTGTGAGAATACATTTTCCAAACTGCCCAACATCGAACCCAACATGTAGTTCCGAACAAGATCCAGCTCTTCTTCCCCTACCAGTTCATTTTTCAATAACTCTATTTCTTTGTAAATCTCAGCTAATGCAGCCGAACAAACATCGGCACCAACTTCAGTAGCAATAAAAAGATAACCGGCCTGTTGTAGCGAAGAAATCCCAGAACCAATACCGTAAGTATAGCCTTTATCTTCACGGATGTTATTCATTAAACGTGAGCCAAAGTATCCACCTAAAACGGTATTTAAAATCTGAAGACCAGGAAAATCTTCATGTTTACGGTTAATGGCCAACTGACCAATTCTGATCGCAGACTGTAAAGCTTCTGGCTTTTCCGTATAAACAAATTGTTTTTTTGTTGGAGTAAAATTGAAACTGTTCTTTACCGCATTACTTTTTTCCCAACCTTGTCCAAAAGTATCGTTCAGCAGGTTAAAGCTAACATCGTCAAACTTACCTGAAACAATAATAGTACAATTATTTGGTGCGTATGCGGCCTTAAAGTAATCAACCAGATCTTCGCGCTTCAATGCATCGTAATGCTCTGCTTTTATGTTTACCCCATAAGCTGTATCACCAAATAAAGCCTGTGCAAATTCTTTTCTCGAAAGAACATCGTTTTTCTTCAGGTTTACCTGTAGCTTTTGCTTTTGGTTTTGAATGTAAATATCAAGTTCATGCTGTGGAAACTGGCTTTCTGATAAAATATCCTTCACAATCGGCAGTACCGAGCGTAAATGTTTATTTAAAGTGTATAGTGTAACCGAAGATTGATCCTGAAC
>NZ_JBFTRT010000091.1:0-16861 GCF_056399685.1 Pedobacter sp. 01N416 | reverse complement strand
AGTATACCCCAGGTTTATAGCTATCCTTTGGAAGGAGGAAGTTAGTCTTCATTTTACTTATACCCTGTTTTGGCACATCGATCTGCGATTTCACAACGTTGGTCGCAAAAAAGCATAAAATCAGATAAATATATTTATTTCTCAAAAATGCCATGGTGTTTGAATAGTTGAGCGCTTTCATTTTCTGGTATATTATATATTTGGTTAAAATCGGCTCACTATGATGTAAAACTACTTCATTAAGCAATCTGTAAGTAAATCGTTTTATTAACAAATATATCATAATTCAGATCAGCTGTTTTTACCGAAATGCATTTTATTTTTCTTTATTTGATAAATATTTTTGCCTAAGCGGCAGGAGCAGATTAATCTATTGAACCGGAGAAGATATAGGTGAGCATACCCGGAACATTTGCATGTGTATTTTGATAATCGCTTTGCGCAATTTCAAACCCCATTTTTTCAAGTAGTTTTACAGAAGGCGGGTTATCGCTGGATGGGCAAGCAATAATGGTTTTAATGCCCATTACCTCAAATGCATACCTGAGTATACAGGTAATAATCTCTACCATGATACCTTTACCCTGAAACTCAGGAAGCAACTCATATCCTAGTTCCACGGTCTCATTCTGAATATCAAAATTCCAGAGGCAGGCTGCTCCTATCATTGCGGCATCACCCTTATAAGAAGCAACCCAGTATATAGATTCATCATTATTGATCAGGTTGTCAATTTTATTGATGTATGCAACGGCTTCGTTAATATGAAGAAAGGGCGCCTTACCTGTTAAGGCAGCCACTTCAACATCCGAACGCAATTGATAAATTACCGGAGCATCTTCCAGCGAAAGTCTGCGAAGGACCAATCTGTCGGTTTCGAGTACAGGGAAAGTGGAAAAATCGAGTTGTTTCATCTGGTTAACTTAAGGAAGAATTGCTGCAGTCAAGATTATTATCTAGCGGAAGATAACGATTTTTCCATATGAATTAAAGTTTCTCGATCAGTACAAGGCGAATATAACCAATTACCACTTAAAGGTACTTGCTGGCAGGGAGCATCGACGCCGACTCACGGAAGAAAGCCCCAAAGCAGGGCCTGGCTTTACCTTTTAGGTAACCAAAAGGTAAAGAAAAGGTAACCAAAGGGTTAACCTGGGGTTAACTTGGTATAGAGAAAGGGTAAACAACAGGTACAGAAGGGGTAAATAAAATTTGCGTTTTTTTTGATTGTCCTATACAAAGTACCCTTGCGTTGCGGACAAAAAAAAACTCATTTACAATAATAAAATCATTGAAGTTGTATCATAAAAATAGAATTGTCATCCTGTCCAAAGGACTCCTACGGAGAGAGTAATTTATTTTATAAAAATCAAAATGGATGACAGAAGCTTTTTTTTTGTAGTGGTATGCTACGAAGAATAGTCATTGCGAGAAGGCTCTTTCAGCCGACGAAGCAATCTTACAACGATCGCTACTAGCGTGCGCATTAAGATTGCTTCGTTCCTCGCAATGACGACCTTTCTTAACAGATCTGTCAATGGTATTCTGTCTAATCTACAGATACAATTGCAGCGCACCTTTTTATGCTGAGCATACGAAAAGCGATAACCCTACTGCTATTGCTTTACCGATACATTTATCTGATAAAGCTTATCGTGCAAAGCTTTCATCTGTGCTTCAGAAAACTTGATATCTTTTCTATCATAGGTCATCAAGCCGTTGGTTTCTACTTCAACATCGGTAGTTTGAGTATACACTCCGGCAGAAAGCCCTAATGGGATTAATTCTGCTAAACGTTTCGTAAACTGCGCGTATTTATTAAACAAATCGATTTTGTTTTTAAAACTCTGATAGCCCCAGTTATTTTTCTGTTGCCACACGTGGCCATCAATAGGCAGGCCAAGCCCACCAAACTCGCCCAGTACAAGGGCATAGTCTTTTCCAAAATAATCAGGACTAGGCATAGCCGGATGTGGGTAATTGTGCAGGTCGATAATATCGCCAACCGGATAAAAATTACCTCCACTGGCCGTATTCACTAATCTTGAAGGATCTTTCTCTTTTGTCCATTTGGCAATTTCTACTGTTTTAAACTGCCCCCAGGCCTCATTGAAAGGTGTCCATACTACAATAGAAGGCACATTATAAAGTGCATCGATAATGGCATTCCACTCTTTTTTGTAATATCCTTCAGATTCGGCACTTCTGTTTTTATCCGATCCATGGTCTAAAATACCTGGGCGGTTTTCCCAGCCGTTACCCAGGTCGCCGCTTGGCATATCCTGCCAAACCAGCATACCTGCTTTATCGCAGTAGTAATACCAACGTGCGGGCTCTACTTTAATGTGTTTTCTGATCATATTAAAACCCATTTCTTTGGTTTTATCTATATCGAACTTTAAAGCGGCATTTGTTGGTGCAGTGTAAAGCCCATCTGGCCACCAACCCTGATCTAAGGGACCATACTGGAAAACAAATTCGTTGTTTAAGAGCATGCGCTGAATACCGTTCTGATCTTTGCCGATTGAGGTTTTGCGCATGGCAAAATAACTTTTCACCTCATCTACCTTTTTATTTTTAGAGATCAGCTCAACTTTCAGGTCGTATAAAAATGGATTTTTAGTATTCCAAAGTTTAGGGTTCGCAATTTTTAAACTGATTGCGCCAGTGCCATCAGTGGTCTGTTCAGCCACTTTGGTTGTACCATCCCATGCCGAAACCTTAACCTGATCTCCTGCAGCGGCACCTGTTAAAAATGGGCTAACCGTTACGGTTTGCTGATCGATATCAGGCGTTATTTTAATATGATCGATATGTATTTTGTTTACCGCCTCGATCCACACTGTTTGCCAGATACCGGTTACCGGGGTATACCAGATGCCCTCCGGTTTTTTTACCTGTTTTCCCCTTGGTTGAGGGCCTTCATCCGTCGGGTCCCAAACTTCTACGGTTAAAGTCTGGTTTCCACTCTTGTTTAAAAACGGCGTAATATTAAAACTGAAAGGATCGAAACCGCCTTCATGTTTACCTACCTCTTTACCGTTGATACTCACCGTACTTCTCCAGTCAACAGCACCGAAATGAAGCAAAATTTCTTTGCCTTTCATGCTTGCAGGCACAGTAAAGCTGGTTTTGTACCACAGCAAGCTATCTTTACCTACTGTTTTGCCAACACCCGAAAGGGAAGATTCTACCGCAAAAGGCACAAGGATTTTACCCTGATTAATTGCCGGCTGTTGTGATTTTGCAGAAATGGCATAATCCCAAAGTCCGTTGAGGTTTTTCCAGTTACCAGTACGCTCAAACTGGGGCCGCGGATATTCCGGTAATACATTTTTAGGATTGACTTCCTGGGCCCATGGTGAAGAGATTTTCCCTTTTACCATCGACCACGATTTGTCCTGCTGCTGCGCAGAAAGGGAAAGTGAGAGTCCCAGCAGCGAGAAAAGGATAGATACTTTTTTGTTCATTGGTTTAAATTTGTGTGTTAAAGTTGGGTTTGGCAACGCTATTGAGTTAAGTATTAACTAATGTCAGTCTGTCCAAAGGACTCCTTCGGAGAGCTTATCATCCTTCAACCCGGCTATCAAGGACATATTCTAAAAATCGGCGTCATCTCGACCGGAGCAAMGCGTAGTGGAGAGATCTTTGGACTAKATTAAAAGATCTCTCCACTACGGTCGAGATGACGATYSATTGTAAACCTGTCATCYAKCTCCTTTTTTTTGGCTAAATACTAACTTCTATAAATGAAAGAAGAATATGGTTTATTTGTTGTTAAGTTTTTTAATCAGGTTAACTTCATCCAGGCGGTACGGGGTACCATCGGGCTGAAAGATTTCGTGAAACCACTCAATCGGATCAGATCCATCGGCAAGCGGGGTATCCCATGCATATTTGGTGTTGGTTTTACCCGCAGCAAAACCCCAGTTAATGGCGCCTACATTTTCGTTTTTTAGCATCGGCAAAATGTTAGCGAAACGGCTATTGCGTGATCTCGCCATATATTCGGTACAGATTAATGGACGACCGCTGGCTTTTAACAGATCGATGGTTCTTTGGTGCCAGTCTGGTGCCTCATAGTTATGGTAGGTTACAATATCTGAGTTGGCCAGCTGTATTTCGTTAAGCTTTTCGAAACCCCAGCTCCACAATCCGATAGAAATCGGCTGATCGGGATTAACCGACCTTGCCCAGTTAATGGTTTTGGTTAACAAAGGTATGGTGGCTTCTAACTTTCCGCTATTTCCGGGTTCATTGTACAAATCCCATAACAGAATCCTTTTATCATGTGCAAAATAGGTAAGTACATCCTTTACATATTTTTCGAGTTCAGGGAAATTGGCTTCTTCTTTAAAAGCAGGATCGCCGGGATCTTGCAACCAGCCCGAATTGTGAATACCCGTTTTAGGCTCTGGCTGTTTACCAATGGCCGAAGTTTTATTCCAGCAATCGTCGAAAAAAACAAACATAGGTTTAATACCATGTTTTTGGGTAATGGTTAAAAATTTGTCCATTCTCTTTTTAAAACCTTCAGGATCCTGACTCCAGGCTTTACTGAATAAGAATACGCGCAGCGTGTTAAAACCGATTCCTTCGGCCCAGCCCAGTTCTTTATCGATCAGATCGGGTGAAAAAGTATCGGCCTGCCACATTTCCAGCTGGTTAATTGCATTGGAAGGAATGTAGTTGGCACCTGTTAACCATTTATGTTCTTTGTACCAGGCATTGGCTTTTTCTATCGACCAAACCTTTGCAGGTTCAGCACTTTTTTTTGTTTTTTGTGCAAAACCCAAGCTAATGTTAAAGCTCAAGACAGCAAGTAGCGCGTAGTTTTTTAAGTTCATATCGGTATATCTGATTTAATTTTTATTACGGTTAGCTGGTGATGTTATACTCAATCCGGCTTTTACAGGAGTTCCAAAATTTGGTGTACCATCGGCATTCCAGCTAAATTTTTGGGCCCGGGGCGATCGGAAACCTCCACAGCCCTGGCCCGGTTTATCATTGGCGTGATATAGGATCCAATCTTCTTTTCCATCCGGCGAAGAAAAAAATGAATTATGGCCCGACGCATAAACGCCATCTTTTGGCGATTGCTGAAAAACAGGCTGACCGGATTTTGTCCAGGAAGCAGGTTCGAGCAGATTGCTTCTAGCCGAAGCTGAAAGCATACCCAAAGCATAAAAATCTGTCCAACAGCCACTGGCCGAATAAATGATAAATATTTTATCACCATGCGGCAAAAACTGAGGCCCTTCGTTTACATCCACGTGCGCTCCTCCGCCAAGGTCTCCGATTTTTTCCCAGCTAAATTTGGGTGTAGAAATCTTCACCCGTTTACCCTCTACTGTCCAGGGGTTTTTAAGTTTGGCGATGAAAATTTCCTGCGTACATGGTTCCTGCAGGCGCGCGCCAAATGGTTTTCCGCTCCGCATCTCTTAAACCATCCAGGGTTTTGGTTTTCCAAAGATCTACACGGTTTCCTGTAGTATGGGTATAGTAATAATAACCATCTTTATAAAAGCTATATGGATCGGCACCCGATGGCAATAAAGGATTGGTAAATGTTTGTGCATGTAAACCTGTTACGTGTAACAGGCACAATGCGACAAACAGATATCTTATTTTCAAAGCATTCATTTTTAAATTCTTACGTCTTTTATATTTTTTGATCTGCGGCATTCCTTAATCTTTAAAAAAAGCGATTTCTTTTCTTAAATAGGCCTATTTTTATCTCAATATTTCTACAAATGCAATCAATTAATCTTTGCTGCGCTTTGCATTAAAAACCGAAAACTTTCGGGATAGATCTGCATGCGAAAACCTCCATTTTTCTCTTTTATAAAGGCAGCTTTGATTATAGCCGTAGCTCTTGGCGATACTTTATGATCTGAATGATGGGTATGAAAAACATATTGTAATGCTCCGCTTTTATCTATAAAGAAATCGCCATGCCCGGTGCCGTTTATTTTCAATACCTTTTTACTGATAATCGGGTTGCCCTGATACTTTATCCATGGTCCGGTAGCTGAGGTTGAGGTAGCATAACCCACTGCATAATCAGGATTTCTGAAATCATTAGCCGAATAAAAAAGATAGTAAAGATTTTCCTTTTTGATTACCGTTGGCCCTTCGGTTACCGGCCAATCGGTTTTCGCTGTATTTTCCCAGGGTGCTGTTCCTGATAAACAAAATTTTGTTGTTTCAGGGATTACATCAGAAAAATCATCTTTCAGTTGTGTTACAAAAATCCTGTTACCGTGATCGAGTTTTACATGGTAGAGGTAGTTTTTTCCATCTGTATCGGTAAATACAAAAGGGTCGATCTGCTTGCCCGTGCCTGAAATTGCTTTTAATTCTTCCTGGACAAAAGGCCCTGCCGGACTATTACTATGCGCAAAGGCAATCTGCTCATCGGCAGTATAAGCCATAAAATATGTTTTGCCTCTTTTAAATACCTGAGGCGCCCAAAAACCCTTGCTCCCAAAGGCATCGCCCTTTTTTAATGCAAATCCTTTATTTTTTCCGGTCGGTTTGGTCCAGTTTTTAAGGTCGCTGGATGAATAAACCAGAAAGCCTTCATCGCTACTTGTGCCATATAAATAATATACACCGCCATCCAAAAAAATCGTTGGATCGGCCAGATAAAGGGTGTCATTCAATGCCTTTTTGTACGGATTGGCAAATGCTTGCTGGTCCATAAAAAATACTGACACGCTTAAAAAAAAGGCAAAAAGATATTTCATTTAATATGATTTGCTAAGGGTAAGATAATGATTCTTTATAATGTGTAAAAGCATGCATGTCATCCTCAGGGTTAATTTATTGCGTAAAAGACAGGGGCTTTTTTTTTGCAGCGATAAGGCTGCGAGGAATCGTCATTGCGAGAAGGCTTTTTCAGCCGACGAAGCAATCTTACAACGATCGCTACTAGCGTGCGCATTAAGATTGCTTCGTTCCTCGCAATGACGACCTTTCTATAGGATCTGTCAATGATAGCTTATCGAAGGATTGGCTTAAATATATTTATTAAAGCGTTTCGACAAGCTCTCCGTAGGAGTCCTTTGGACAACGTGACAAGTTCCATTTAGATTTTCCTTCTAAAACACCTTCCTTGGTTAAAAACTTATTTTGGTTACAGGTGTAAAAACCAGGTCATCTACTCCTGCAATTTTGACCCCTATCCTGGCAAAAACATAATTTTGTGTCGGTACAATCGTAGGGATATTTACACTCATATTTAAGTTATTCAGGTCGGCAAGAGCTGCACCCGTAAGTTGTTGTGTCGCAATGTTATTGCCCCCATCTACAAACTGTGTTTTGTTGATATACAGCGATACACTTTCTATATCTTTTGCATTGGCATCGGTAATGATTTTTTCCAGTTTGCAGAATCCGTTCACTTTTCCAGATGCAGCTGTTAAACTAGCGCCGCGGATCATGTAGTAAGGCATTACTTCTATATCCATCACTTTGTTACCGCTAATGTTTACCGCGATGGTATCTTGTTTACCGGCTGCATTCTTTTTCCACAAAAACGGCCCCTGGTTTGGTGAGAAAACCAGTTTATAGTTGCCATCAAATAACTTAGCCGAAAAATTACCGTCCTGGTTAACGTTTACATTTAATGCGGAGTAATTGCCAAAACCAGATTGCCAAAGTTCGAAATTTACCTGGCCGTACTGCACATTGATTGCTTCGCCCTTATATACGATCCTTCCTGTAAAATCGGCTGCGGGCGCCTCGTAATTATCTTTTTTACAAGAGGAAAACAACACGGCTATAATTGCCCCTATGATGAAATAAAGTCTATTTTTCATGTCTGTATCTGATTATTGATTAGGGTTTCTGATAATTTTCGGGTTGCCGTTAAGTACATCCTGCCCGATTGAAGAGTAATAATTGCCGATACGGAAGCGGTGTGCTRCAGTTACACGGCTGGGTTTAATCACCTTAAAAATATACTTTAAATGATTTGCATTGCCCGGATTATAGTATTTATAGGGCCACAAACCAAACACTTGTGTGCTGGTACGTGTTGCGCTACCGATATTGCTGGCATTGGTAAAATCAGCAACCGACATATTGTTGCCGTTCCATACCTTATCGGCCAGTCTCCAACGTTTCATATCCCAAAGCTGATGTCCTTCAAAGGCGAATTCTACTTTACGTTCGTGTACAATACGGTCGAAAGTAATATCGGCCGGACTTAGTGCTGTGGTTAATCCTGCACGGTCTCTTACCGGTTTAATATAATTGGCTGCAGTAGCTGCATCGCCCAATTCAAAAGCAGCTTCGGCAGCATTTAACAATACCTCGGCATAACGGTAACGCACCCACCAGACATCACTTCGGGTACCAATCTGACCTGAACCTGTAGCAGGATCTAAATATTTACGCACGTAAAATCCTGATTGTGCGCTGAATTCAAGCCCATCAACAGGACCATCACCACCCACTACCTGCACCGAACCTGGGTTACCGGGAAGTACATTGCTTTTACTTTGCGCAAAATTGTCGCCCGTTACAATTGTACCATTTGCCAATTGATAGCCCGCCCATATATCAACTGTTTTACCTTTAAACTGTGTTCCCGGGAGAATTACAGTGCCGGCTAAACGTGCATCGCGGCCAGCAAAAATATCGGTGATATTGGTGTAATAAACCGGATTTCCGCTGCCATCAACAGCAGCCAAAGAGGCATAAGTATTATCTAGCTTTTCGAAAGACTGCACCAGATTTAACGAAGGGTTTAACCTTCCTCCCTGTGCTTCTTCGGCAGAAGAGCGCGGTTGGTTATCGATTGTAAAACCATGAACTTTATTGGTTTTCAATTTAAAATCTTTAGCAAATATTACTTCCGGATTGCTGCCTTTATCGGTAAAAAGGGCTGCAAAATTATCAGACAGATTTGGGTTCTTTTTGTAAAGCGAATATTTACCGCCATCGATAATTTCTTTTGCGGCATTTAAGGCTTTGGTAAAATAACCATTGGCCATTGCAGCAGGAATGCCAATCTCTCCACCTGGAAGGGTTAATTGGGCATTGCTATATTTGGCAATTGAACCTGCATAAAGTGCAGCTCTCGATTCCATGGCCAAGGCCGCAGCTTTTGTAGCCCTGCTTTGTATGGTTGCATTATCTGGAAGTATGGTTTTAACGGCTTCCAGTTCAGCAATCACAAAATCGTAAATTTCAGATTCCTTTGCCCTTGGATATTGCAGGTAACTTGGATCTCCGCTATAATCATAAGCCAGGGGAACAGTAATCAGCGGAACGCCGCCCATTCTTTTTACCATCTCGAAATAAACACCGGCCCTGATAAAACGCGCTTCAGCTAAAAAACGATCGCGGTCTTCAGCCTTTAAAGCGGTAGCTTCCTGCCCACGTTTAATAAACAGATTCAGGTCGTTTACAAGTCTGTAAACGCCTATATCCCAGTATCTCCATGCATCGTATCCATATTCCAGGTTCTGGTGGCGACCATAATCGCCGCCTGCTGAAGCAAAACCCTCATCAAAATCGGCAAATAACCACCATGATTCGATACGTTGAAAATCAGGGAAACGATCGTACAGATCGCCAACCACAGTAAGTACCAGGTTAGGGTCTTTCCACACGGCATCAATCGGCAGGGTACTGGTAGGTTGCTTATCCAAAAATTCGGAATCTTTTTTACACGACTGCGCAAAACTTAAACATGCAATGGCAGCAAATGCGTATATATATTTTTTCATTTGATTAGTCTTTTTCATGTTACAGCGTTAGTTTAAGGCCTATATTAAAGAACTTGTTCTGTGGATATTGCAATCCATTATCGTCTGCAATTTCAGGATCTACACCATAATCTTTCAGGTTATCGATAGAGAACAGGTTGTACCCGTTTACATATACCCTTGCATTCTGGATTTTGATTTTTTCTGCCCATCTTTTTGGAATGGTGTATCCGATTTCGAGTGTACGGGCACGCAGATAACGTACGTTGTGCAACCAGAAAGTTGAGTTTCTGGTGTTGTTACTATGATCGCGGTCATTAAAACGGATTGCAGGATATTTACCGGCCACCCATGGGCTGTTCAGGTCGTAAAGATTAGTATGGTGCCAACTGTCATCAGCAAAATTCTGTAGCAAAGCACCTCCGTTCTGGAATGCCCAGCGCTGYTCCCAGTTCTGGTTCCAGGAATACATGGCGCCACCAGAAAAATCGGCGGTAAAATCGAAGTTTTTATAAGAACCGCCAATGGTGAAACCAAAGCCGACGTTCGGCTGTCCCGTTGTGGTATAACCAATGGGTCTTTCATCTAAACCATCAATAATACCATCGCCATTCTGATCTTTGTAAATTAAATCGCCGGGCAATAAAGAGCGGTTGCCTTTTCCATCGATGTTAACTTTGTAATTATTGATTTCATCGATACTCTGGAACTGACCGGTTACTTCATAACCCCAAAATATATCGGCATATCTATCGGTACCATTACTTCTGTAATTCTCCCATGAGTTGCCAAAACGTGGTTTATATCTTTCTAAAAGTTTCTTTCTGCTAATGGAAATGTTTCCGCCGACATTGTAGTTAAACTCGCCGATTTTATCTCTGTAGTTTAAAGAGAATTCACCTCCAAACTGTGCATCGCTCTCCAGGTTTTCAACATTTAAAGGATACCCCAGTTCAATCGGAACAATCACGTCGTTTTTAATGGCGGGTAAACCAGAGCGTTTTCTATAAAAATAGTCTGCTGTTCCTGAAAGTTTACTGCCGAACATCGTAAAATCAAGGCCGATGTCGGTAATTTTGCTTTTAAACCAGCTTAGGTTATTGATAATCGGCCCCTTATCTCTTGAAGTAGTAATGTTTTTCCCATCCAATATCACGCTGCCCTGATTGTAGTTATAACCCGGGATATAAGCGAAAGGATCGATACCCACATCATCATCCCCTAATACCCCATAAGAAGCACGAAGTTTCAAATCGTTTAAGATATTGCTTTCTCCCAAGAGCGATTTCATAAATTTTTCTTGTGTAATTCTCCATCCAATTGATGCCGAAGGGAAATAACCAACACGTCTATCTGGAGCAAATTTCCAAGAGGCGTCTCTACGACCGGAAAGCTCGAGGTAATATTTATTGTCGTAGTTGTAATTTAACCTACCCACATAACCGATACGGGCCTGCTCTTCCTGTATATCAGCAAAATCCTGCCCATCCATATCGGCAAACTGCAGCACAGGTAAAATATTAGTTTGTGGTACAGCATGCTGAAAGGTATAAGTTCTAAAACGATCCAAGCGCTCGGCTACCAATACCCCACCAACGGTATGTTTGCCAAAAGTGCGGTTATAATTGGCCTGAAGCTGATAGGTATTGGTGTATACTTTTTCATTTCTGCGCTCTCTGTATGGGTTTGAACTGCCTACTTTTTGTTCGTAAATGCCCGTTTCCGGATGGTAGGTATATACATTATAGGTATACTCATGTCCATTAATTACGTTATCGGCAATGTAATAAGAATATAAACCTTTTATTTCCAAACCCTTTATAGGCGTTTCATAAGAGGCTGATAAATTGGTCTGTAAAACCCTCCAGTCTGATTTCCAATAACCGCTTAAAGCTTTACTCTGAACAGCGAACTGCTCGGTATTGTGCCCGATATCGTTCGGATAATTCGGATTGCCATTGGCGTAAGCCTGCTCAGTAGGTCTGTTTCTCAACAAGGCAAAACGGGCAGCCCAGTAATCATCTCCTCCCGGTACACCTGGTTGATCGCGGCTTTCGATACGGCCATTGATGAGCATACCCACCTTAAAACGATCGGTGATTTTAGCCTCAATATTACTCTGGATATTGGTCCGGTTGAAATCGAATTCCCTTGCTGTTCCATATACGCCCTTCTGATCTAAACGGGTAGCAGAAAAGTAATAGTTTACCCGGTCACTTCCACCCGAAGCGCTTAGGTTTACTGAAGTTTGGGGTGCGTTAGGTGCAATGATAATGTCTTTCCAGTTCTGGCTTTGATAGCCATACTCTGTACCCGCTTTCCATTTATCCAGTTCGGCCTGGGTAATACTGGTTGCGCCGTTCTGGTTCATTTCTGCAGTAGCCTGTCCCACTTTCCATTGGTAAGCATTGGTCGTTTCCGGGAAACGTACCCAGTTCTGCCAGCCTGTGTAAGCATCAACGCTAAAAGTATTGCGGGTACTGTTTTTTCCCCTTTTTGTGGTTACCAAAATTACACCATTTGATGCCCTACTACCATAAATAGCAGCCGACGCATCTTTAAGCACACTGATGCTTTCGATATCATTAGGCGAAATATTATTGAACTGGCCAGCATCCTGTTGAATACCATCGATAACATAAAGTGGATTACCCATATTACGGATCTGGATATTGGCGCTCGCACCAGGTCTTCCGTCAGGCATCCTGAAAGATACACCTGGTAGCTTTCCGGCCAAGCCTGTACTCACGGTAGAACCGCCATGCACTTTTTCGAGATCTTTGCTGCTGATTGATGAAATGGCGCCCGTAATGGCTTCCTTTTTTTGTGTGTTGTAGCCCACCACAATAACCTCTGACAGATCGTTGTTAGATGGCTTAAGGCTAACATTAATTTGCGTACGGCCAGCCAATGCTACTTCCTGATTGGCATAGCCCACATAAATAAAGATCAGGGTAGCATTTTTATCGCTTACCTGAATTTTGAATTTTCCATTGCCATCGGTAGTTACCCCCGTGTTGGTACCTTTAACTTTAATACTGGCGCCAACAACCGTTTCGCCCTTTTCGTCGGTTACTGTTCCGGCAACAGATGTTTGCTCCTGGGCACTGAGCTGAAAGGAAAGTAAGATTAAGGTGATGGAAGTAAAAATAGCGGAGAGGACTTTACGTTTCAAAAACATTTTTTGAAGCGGATACCAATCCAGGCAGACAAAGCCACCATAAGAGAATAAACTTCTTTYCATATTAGGTTAGGGATTTGGTTAGTTATAGAAGTAAATGGATTTAGTTCTATTTAATTCTTATCCAAAGATTCGGTTTTTAGCTTTTCAGAGGGATACGCATTTGTATCAATCTTTCTTCATTTTGTCTCGATTTGTATTGAAGGAGTCTGTTTAGCCACGGAAACTCAGAAACACTGAAAATGCCGCTCAATGCGTCATCCTGAGGTTTAATTTATTTTATAAAAATCACTAAAGATAACATAGAAGTTCAAGGAGATAGCTCTCTCAGCTTTCGTCATTTCGAGCGAAGTGCAACGCAGTCGAGAACCCGAAGGCTCAGCGAAGCTAAATCTACCTAGATAGATCTCTCCATTTCGCTGCACTCCAGTCGAGATGACGATGTTTTTTATTAAAGTCTATCAATGGTAGTTCAGCTCAGGATCTTAAGCAACAGTTTTTTTTGGAAACGATGGGGCGGGCACATTTCGGTTAAGGAAGCCCTGCTATCACTCCAAGTCCTCTCCCGATAGAAAAAATCGGGATCCGGGCTTTACGTTTTATCAGGTTTATTTAACGCAGGCCTTTAGTGCTATTGAAATCAGACTTTGCAGATTTTATACGCTGGGTTTTGCGTTAGGGATTGTAAGGGTTCAGTACCGATCCTTCATCGGTACCGGAGCGAAGCGCAGCCCTGCAAAGCCCGACCTTTGCGCAGCTTAGGTAACGCCCGGATTAGTCTGCAATTGGCAGTTTACAGTTTTCAAGTCTATAAAAAGCGTACACTCAGATTAGTCTGCAATTGGCAGTTTACAGTTTTCAGGTCTATAAAAACTGAGTTTCTTAAATCTTTAAGGTTCTCCCAAATAAAAATGGAATCTGTCTCAATCTTTCTACTTATCCGCTCAAATTCAATTTAGCCTGAAAGCAAAGCATTTCTTTAATATATTTGATGCTGCTGACCAAGATATCTTGAAAAAACTCTTCATCCTTTTATGTCTTTTGTTTTCGGTCCACCTGCTGTGGGGGCAACCTTATTATTTCAGGCATTACCAGGTAGAAAACGGACTTTCTAATAATACCGCCTTTTGCAGTGTGCAGGATGGAAACGGTTTTATGTGGTTTGGCACGAAAGATGGCTTAAACCGGTTTGATGGTTATTCTTTTAAAACCTATCGCCACGACCCAGACCAGGCTGGCAGTTTAGGCAACGATTTAATCTATGCACTTCACCACGACCGGGAGCAAACACTTTGGGTAGGTACCAACAGCGGCGTGTACCAATACAATCCGGCAAAAGAAAGCTTCAGCATCATCAAAGAAACCAAAGGGATGCGGATTATAGATCTGGCCAGCGATCAGCGTGGAAATTTATGGATCTTGTCTTCATTCAAAATATACCTCTATCAAAAGCGCAGTAAGAAAGTACAGGCTTTTACCCATAATGCACCTTTTGATGCCTCACTGGTAACGGTTTTAAAAGATGGCAGCGTATGGATCAGTACCGGAAAGGGGACGCTGGAAAAATACAATCCAAAAGCGAATAATTTTCAGCGTTTTAACATCAACGGTAAAAATGCAAAAATAGAATACGGCTGGGTATCCAGAATTGCGGAAACCGAAAATGGCAATTTATTGGTCGGCACCACCAATCAGGGGGTCAAGCTCTTTAATCCGGTAACCTTGGCATCAAAAAATATACTGCGGTTAAACGACGACCAAACACCAATTTTTGTACGGGATATCAAAAAAACAGGGCCTCATGAGTTTTGGATTGCCACCGAATCGGGCATTTACATTTACAATGACGAAAACGGAGCGATTATCCATATTAAAAAACAGTACAATAACGATTATTCTTTAAGCGATAATGCCGTTTACACCATCTGTCTTGACCGCGAAGGAGGCGTTTGGGCGGGCACCTATTTTGGCGGTGTAAACTACTATTCGAGCCATACTTCCCTGTTTACCAAATACTTTCCGCAAAAAGGTACAAACTCGATCAGTGGAAGTGACGTAAGGGAAATTACCAGGGATGGTAACGGAAATTTCTGGATCGGTACGGAAGATGCGGGGCTGAACAAACTTGACGTAAAAACAGGAATATTTAAACACTTTTTGCCCGATGGAAAACCCGGAAGCATTGCCTATTCCAATATCCACGGTTTATTGGTTGATGGTGACAAGCTCTGGGTTGGCACTTTCGAACATGGACTGGATGTTTTAGACCTGAAAACAGAAAAGGTAATTAAACACTACCAGGCAGGTGTTGGAAATGCCTTACGCACCAACTTTATTGTTACTTTTTGTAAAACACGGTCTGGCGAAATTTTAGTTGGGACCATTAATGGGATTTACCGCTATAACCGCAAGCGCGATGATTTTGAGCCTATCGCCGGCCTTCCCTTTATTTTTTACTATTCGATTATTGAAGACAGCAAGGGCAATATCTGGGCGGGCAGTTTTAATGATGGTTTATTTCAGTTTAACTTATCCAAATCAGGCTATGTGAACTACCGAAATAGCCCGACAGATGCGAAAAGTTTAAGTCATAACACCGTAAATAGTGTTTTTGAAGATAGTAAACAACAGATTTGGGTAACCACAGACGGTGGTGGACTTTGCAGGTTTGATCAGAAAACACATCAGTTTAAGCGTTATGGTATAAAAAATGGTTTTCCCAGTAATTACCTTTTCCGCATTGAAGAAGATGCCGCAAATAAGTTTTGGATTAGCAGTACCAGGGGCCTTATCCATTTTGACCCCTCCACGGGTTTAAACAAAACCTATACTAAAGCCAACGGATTGCTTACCGATCAGTTCAACTACAGTTCTGCCTATCAGGATGAGGATGGCCGAACCTATTTTGGGAGCGTAAAGGGGCTGGTCAGCTTCAATCCGGCCAACTTAAAAGCAACATCATACGAAACTCCAGTATTTTTAACCGGATTTCAGATCAACAGCTTAGAAATGGGTTTAAATGGGGCAGATTCTGTTTCTGATCAATCGATCGTTTATGCCGATACCATCGAACTTAACTACAACCAATCTTCTTTTAGTATCGATTTTGCGGCATTAAGCTATCTCTCACCCGAAATGACGGAATATGCCTATAAAATGACAGGGCTTTATAAAAACTGGGAATATTTAAAAACCAACAGGAAGGTTTATTTTACAAAACTTGCTCCTGGGAATTATATTTTTGAAGTGAAAGCATTGGTTGAAGGAAGTAGTACCTGGAGCACCAAAAATGCGAAGTTACTGATCAAAATCCGTCCTCCTTTTTACCTCAGCCCCGTGGCGTATCTGTTTTATCTGATCGCGGCAGGTGGAATTATCTTCTTTCTGGTACGAAGCTATCACCGAAAAATCGCATTAAAAAACAGCAGGCGGATGGAAGTTTTTGAGCATGAAAAACAAAAAGAAGTGTATCAGGCGAAAATCGAATTCTTTACCAATGTTGCCCACGAAATCAGAACACCCCTTACACTGATTATCGGACCGATGGAGAAACTGATTAAACAGGCTGATGCCGTACCCGCGATAGAAAAGAATTTACGGATTATGGAGCGAAACACCGATAGGCTGCTCAAATTGACCAATCAGTTACTGGATTTCAGAAAAACCGAAACCAGCGAATTTTCATTAAATTTCGTAAAAGCCGATATTTCAGAAATCCTGAAAGACGTATTTCTTCAGTTTCAACCTGCTGCAGAACAGCATGAGATGAAGTATAACCTTCATTTACCTGAGAAAAAGCTCCTTGCCTATATCGACGTAGAGGCCTTTTACAAAATGATCAGCAATTTGGTAGACAATGCCATTAAGTACGGAAAAACCATGGTACAGATCAACTTATCATTGCAGGAAGGCGATAAGTTTGCTGTGATGGTAAAAAACGATGGACATCGCATCCCAATTG
>NZ_JBFTRT010000090.1:0-13196 GCF_056399685.1 Pedobacter sp. 01N416 | reverse complement strand
GTTTGCCAGTTGCCTGCCGCATAGTTTGCAGCTTTCCAATCGCCCTGAGGCTCGGTTTCTGTATAGTTAACTTCGAACCCTTTCTCATCAGAAGTAGGCACAACTGTTTTATAACTGGTACTCTCTTTACCTAAAAAACGATAGATACCACCATCAACATTAATCAAACCCAGTAGTGAATGGTCGGCACCCGTCCAATGTTGGGTAGCAGATTCGTTTAATTTATCGGTGTTAGACCAGATGCTAAAATAGGTATTGTGCGTAATTAAGGGATAAGCCGGGGCTTTCCGCTCCTGTGCCTTTAGCAAACCGCCTACAAACATGCAGCCCAGTATGCCTAAGAATTTTAAAATGTTGGTTTTGTTCATAATTGTGTGTGTTGAAATCTGATCGTATATTTTGGTTAGATTTAACGTTAGTTAAACGTTTTACTAAAGTATAAAATATAATTTACTTTTTGCAAGAGAAGCCGATTTTTTAATTGTCTAAGTGACATTTAAAATCGATCCTCAAAAAAATACATGAAGTGATTAGCTCCATGTATTTTCAAAGGGTGTATAAGATTTATAAACTAAGGCTGTTTTTTGTTGATGGTCCACTCAGATAATTGGAAAACCCTGCTTCCCCTGTTTGCTTTAATATAAAGACGATAGAATTTATAGGCTACAAAGTTGTCAAAATAATACCTTTTGGTCACTCGTCTTTCATTTGAGTTTGCCCATGGGCAAGTGGTTACAGTATGTAAATCGGTATACTGAATACCATCTACCGATCCCTGTAAAATCCAGTACCTAGGGTCTCTATCCTCAGCGTCGTTTCCTGAAGTTAAGGTATAGGCGCCAACTACCTGTGGTGTTGCAAGTTCGAAAGTACATCTCTGCGTACCATCAAAACCTGCCTGCAAAAATTTGGTGGTAATATCGCCATCAACCAGCTTTTTCGATCCTTCATCAGAGTTAGGCCCAGCGCCAGCTTCCAAATTTACAGAGAATATTCCACCAATGGTTTGCATATAATTCTCTCCAATTTTGGTTGGGTCAAAATTAGGATCTACAATATTTAACAAGACTTCTTTTGCAGCAGAATAGCCCTGCCCATTTCTGGTTGTTAAAGTAACTTTATATTTACCTGGAAAACGATACACGTGTTTTGGATTAACCGCTACAGATGTACTGTCATCGCCAAATTGCCATAACAAAGTTTTATAGTTTGTAGAAGAACCCGTAAACTGGTATTCTAAAAACTTTACCGTATCCGGCCTTGCAAATGAAAAACCTGCAGTTGGTTTAGGTTCGTCTACCACAGGAATAATCTCTTCTGCATCTTTCTTACACTTTACTGTTGTAATTACAATAAGTATTAAAAGAGATAGAATACTGAATAATCTTTTTGTGTTATTTTTCATATCTTATTAATATTTAAGGTGTTGGAAATAATTGAGATTTTGGTATTACTCTTTTTGATAAAATATTTGGCACTTCAATTTCCAGATAGGCTTGTTGCCCACCTACGTTTTCGCGATGATGTGCTTCAATGGTATAACGTTTTCCGCGTTCTAAAAATATGGTACCCTTACGCGTATCCTTATCCCACTGGGTGGTATAATCGTTCACCAAAGGAATTCCGTTTACATATAATCTTGATCCATCATCCCAACGGGTTTGGTAGAAAGTATATGTGCCGCGTACCGGAGCTAAAAATTCGCCTTTCCATCTACTTGCAAAGTTATCCCTGCTTAACTTAGTTCCGCTATCATTTTTTACATTGTCTGGCCATCCATCGCCACTAAAGTTTATGGTTTCATCAATCCTTGTCACAAATGGAGCACGTCCGTCGTCCGGATCCAATTGCGTATTGGTATAATATTTTGCTGTTAAGCCAGTACCGTTCCCGGTGATGTAAGAGTTATTATCCAAATTTACATTAGGATCTACAACCACTATTAATTTACTCTTAGTTGGGTGAATAACATGATTGCTTGCCTCACCAATACTGAAGGCGAATGCAAATTTCTTATTTGCAACAATGTTGGCATCAAAAACCGGCCATGGGATCTGAAGTCTGACGATCGCACTCGAAGCTCCTGTAGCAAACCGAACCAAAGTATCAATGCTATAATCTTTGGCAGCCAAATGTATTGCATCTGCAGGCAAAGTTCCGTTGCCAACTAAAGTAGCAATGGTATCTATGTTCTCTTTGATTTTAATATTGAAAGCTGTTGATGGTTGGTTTTCTAAACTTACAATAAGTGGAATCGTTACCCCGGCAGGGCCCACAATGTAATCGCCCTGGTACACTACATTATAGGTACCACCGCCATTTAAAGTTAAATAGTGTAGATCGGTAGGTTTTAACAGATCGGCAGTATTGATAATAACCATAATGGTAGATTTGCCAGCAGCAATTTTATTTCCTTTACCAGGAGCTGAAAGCTTTAAGGCAAAAACAACTTTTTTACCATAATTACGCTCCAATACTGACCGGCGAACAATAGCGATACCTTCGCTGTTATCGGTCCCATAAGCCACATTGATCACATTGGGATACTCTACCCCCGCAGATGGCATTAGGATTGCATTTGTAATGGTTCCTTTATTAATTAACTGCGTAACGGTATCGTTATTTAAAGTTAAACCTACCTGAAAGGCCTCTTCTGCAACGCCAGTTAAAGAAATTTTAAAAGGAACTTTAATGTATTCGTTATCTATGGAAACATTTCCGGCAACAATACCTTCTCCTGTTATACTCCTGGTATTAGGATCTGGCAATTTTAAATCATCTATTTGTGATTTGCGACAAGAATAAATACCCACTATGGCTAAACTTATCAATGCGATATATATAATTTTTTTCATTTTATGATATTTTAAATGATCAGCAAATCTGTTATTGATCTAACCAAACCCGTCCGTCAAGCCCCCATGCTTGTTTATTGGCAATCTTTAACCAGTTTATAATCTGTGCGGGTATATCTGATGTTTGAGGAACAAATATGGCCAGTGTTTCTGGCGCCGGAGGGCAGATTAAATCGTTAAAATTCTCCCAGGCATAGGTCCCCTGAAATTTAAAATCATGTGCCTGAGAACTTATATCTGCCATGATATTACCATTACCATCCGTTGCGGGCCAATACCCCACCAGAAAATTAAAGTATGGATGACTTTGATCGATTGAAGTTTGACAGGCATAATTGCCGATCATTCCATCTGGAACAGAAATTTTAAAAAAGCGGATGTCACTTACATATACATCTGGTACTCCGTGTCCATTTCCGTTTAAAAATCCCAATTTTAAAGGATTCGAATTTGCCAACGACCCTGAACCCGTAATTTCGAGTTCATTATTAAAGCTACCATTGGTATAGGTACGAACAAATCTTTGGCCATTACGCACCTCTATTTTTGCAGTTAAATTTGTCCATTTCCCCTTGCCAAAGCTCCCCCCCCTACATTGGTGGTAATCTCCATCTTTGGTACCTCGCCACTCAAAATACCAATAGTCTTCTTCTAAATAAATTACCCAACCTACGCTTGGGTGGCCACCAGACCACTCGTTACGTTTACCTAAAACACTCGGCCAGAAAAATTTGTCTTCGTTCTTTTTAACCTTAAGTTCTATGGTCACTTTTGTCGTGTCATCTATATTGTAAACATTTGCGTCAGCAGCATCAACCTGTGCCCTCACATCTTCCCCTTTAAAACGGATTGTTTTGCCTAAATACCTGTTACCTGTAAATGGCTTTGTTAAAATTCGTTTGTTGTAGGTTGGCGCATAATAAATTACAAATGAATTTACTTTTGGCTGGCTAAAAATAGTTTGGTCATCGGCATTTGAGGGTAAGGTATATTGCCCACCTGCACTTGATGCAATAACAACAAGCCATTGCTCATTGTTATAATTAGGACGTTTTTTGAGTGCCGCGAGGATTTCACCTACAGAAGTATCGAATTTTTCGATAGCTGCTTTATAGGCCGGAAAAGAAACATCATATCCAGAGGCTGCACCTGCCGCATTAACCCCTRTAAAATGGCCTACAACAACCGTTGAAGTATCACTTGTTAAATTGCTTATCAATCCAGCTTTAACAGCATCATCATCTGCCACCAGGCTACTCACATCAGCTCCTGTATTTAATGATTTAAAAACCGCCGATGAGGTATAGGTAACAATTTTCGATTTTGCACTTGCCTCTTTGATCCTGTTGAAGATAATTGGGTAATTCTGCAGATTGTTATTCGTTAATGCATCAGTGGTAACTTTATGTTTCTCCTTTTTAACGCCGGTTAACATGTTTGCCCAATTGGTTGCATTTGCGGTTGCCTCGGGATCACTTAAACCTACCCATGAGTAGATAGCGTGCGGTAAAATCGCATCGATATTTGGTGTATTCGCATCTAAAACCGATTGCCCCCTTGCTCCATCAACAACTAAATAAAGTACCTTACGGTTACCGTATTTAACAGTTGTTGTGTCGCTGGCATTCTTATCTCCAATTGTTCTTTCGAATTCTTTATTACAAGAAAATATGGCCGTGGTAATTATTGTTGCGACTAAGCCAATCAATAATTTATATTTTTTAATCATACTCATCTTAATTTATATCCTGGTTAGCTTAATCTCTTATTCGATAGTTACTCTAATAATGTTGTATAATGGTAAATTATCAAAACGGTTAAAGTCGCCGATTAACAATAGTGCTTTTTTACCATCTGCCGATTTGGTTTCGATTACATCAGATAGGCTACCATTAAAAGGACCTGTAGAATTGTATCCTTTTGCCAATGATCCTGTTGGCGTTAAAACCATAAAACCATTTCTGGTGATGCCATTATATTTAATAAAATAGCCGCTTACTACAATTAACCCATTATTAAGCTGTTTAGCAAAACCTGGTATGCCACTTTCAAATGATTTGGAAACAAATGTTTCATCTAAAGTGCCATTATCATTTAAAACAGCTACACCGAGCGCAGATTTGCCATTGTATTGCGTAAAGTTTCCTGTAATTACGTATTTTTTTGTAGTGGTGTTATAAGTACATGATGAAATCACATTATCTGTCCCCGAACCTGGCGTAAAAGTTGGATCGACGCTTCCGTCAGGATTTAGCCTAATAATGCGATTGGCCGGCTGACCGTCGAATGTGGTAAAATTACCAAACACAACCAGTTTTTCTAACTTTTCTGCATCAGTATGCATGTAAGTGTCTACACGTCCATTTGCACTTTCTTTTCCTTTATTGGTAGCGGTGTTAAAACGGAATGTTTTATCGAGACTACCATCTAAATTAAAGCGCAAAATCTGTCGGATTTCTGTACTGTCCAATATTACAGTATCCCTTGATAAATCGTAATTAAACTTATCGTAAGTTCTTTTTACATAATACCTAAAATCACCGGTTGCTAAAATTTTTCCCTGGTGCGGGTATACACGGTTAATAAAACCATTTGTACCACCGTTAAACCTCGGAAACCATTTCTGCGTAACGGTATCGGTGAGTGTTGGCTTCCTTTTTGTTTGAATTTTTATAGTGTCAATTGCGCCGCTGGTGAACAAACTGGTAATGTTGCTGATATTTTCGGTACGTTGGTTAAATCCGGTAAAGCCACCTGCTATAATAAAACGGCCACCAATTTCTACAATCCTGGCTAGGGGACCATTGGATCCTCTTCCTGTACGGAAAGTACGGTCGTATTCTCCGTCTAATGATGTTCTAGCGATCCGATTGATGGGAACGACACCTCCTTTGTTATCAAAATTTGTAAAATTACCAACCACAATGTTCCTTCCATCAAGCATTTCGTATACCTGACTTACATAACCGTTGGTACCTGCTATAGCTTTGAAAGTAGGGTCGATCTGAATCAGCCCCGTTACGGTAAAGGTTGGACCAATAAATAACTGGTCGCCAATGGCGATTGATGTTACACCCGTACTTCCGGTTTCTGGAACTTTAACCGTAATCTCTGTGGCAGTTACACTAACTACCTCAGCCTTTTCGCCGTTAAACATAAAGGTTAATTGATTTTTATATTTATCAAAGCCTGCAGCTTTGATGACTACAGATGTACCTACAATTCCAACAGTAGGAACAGGTACATCAGTTTGCGAAATGGCCACACCTAAGGGTGATTTAGCATCAGCATAAGGATCAGGGATCACATCATCTGCCTTTTTACATCCTTGAAAGCTAAAAGCAATCAAAGTGATTATTGCGAATATTAATTTAATTTTTTTCATCGTTTAATTTCTTGAGGTAACACCAGATGTGATTTTATTTCGAAGAATCAGAAGGCAATAACCCGCTATAATACACATCACTAAAAAAATCACTTCGGTTAAATCCAAAATAAGCACCACCTATCAAATCGTTAAAGGCCAAAGCATGTACTACACCGTTGGTGGGTTTTATATCAGATGATGATACCTTATTGATGTACCAATTATCATTCGGTTTTGAGGCATCTGGAATGTAAGTTAAAACCAATTGGCGGTAACCAATATATTTGATGTTGTTGGCAGTAGCATAGGTTACACCGATGTTTGAGATATTACCACCAAGAGAATAATACAAACCACCCGGATAAACACTTTTAACATCAAAATCTATTTGCTGATAGTCTTTTAATCTGTTCACACCTTTAAACATGTAGCGCTGCAGATATTTCCTCCAAATTAACGGACTAATCTGATCCAGTGTTTTAACGGTATCTTTTCCTGCGTAAAAAAGAAAATTATTTAACCCACCATCTGTTCTAATTGTTCCAATTGTTCTTTTGATTACATCATCATCGGGTGCAAAAAAAGTAAAGTCCTCATTAGAAAAGGTGCCTTCCATACCCGCCAGCTTTACAATTTTGGCTATGGTATCAAAAGGTACTTTTTTAGCCTGTAAATATTGAAGCATATTGCCTTCAAAGTTAGGATTAGCCAAGCCTCCATCACGGTAATACTCATCGCGTTTACAAGCATTTAATATCAGCAGTACAGCAGCACAAGCAAAAATTAGCTTTTTCATATATCTTTTGTTATAATAATTAATTACCACCGTTAACCCAATAATCATTCAATTTCATAAATGGGTTGTTGTTTAGCGCACCCGAGCTAATTGGCCAGGTCCAGGCACCACGACTAAATTTATCAGATGTAAGCACGTTGTAAGAATACTGACTATTTAAAATTCTCTTCGTTCTAACCAAATCGAAGTAGTGGTGCCCCTCACCGATAAGTTCTCTTGAACGTTCGTAAAAAATAAATTCTTTAAGATCTCCATTTGAAGATGTATATGGAGATGCGCCAGCACGGCCTCTTACCATATTTACCAGTTTTATGGCTTCTGTATTTTCATCTATATTTGCAAGCGCTTCTGCCGCCAGCAGGAGTTCTCCACCATATCTAAAAATCATAAAGGTATTATCCGGATTGGCATCTTCCTCACCTACAATGAATGAGTTCTTTGCATATTTTAATAACATGAACTTGCCATTGTCGGCAAAAATATCTTCATTAAACCAGGTTGTGATCCTTTTGTCGCCTCCATCCTGAAAAAGTTTCTGCATATATTCGCCCCTGTAATAAGCAAAACTTACGCGGTGGGTATATTCGGGTCTTTTGTATGGGTAGTGCAAAAACATATCGGCAATTGGTGCAACATTCAATACGGCATCTCCATAATTTATACTTTGATAAAATTCGAATAAGCTTTCATCCGAACGCCCCTTGATCACTGTGGACCAGTCTGAAAGTGGCAATAACCGATAGGCATTACTTGCAACCAATTCCTTACCCAGATCTGCAGTAGCCTGATAATATTTTCTTGCGTTAGCGCCGTCAAAGCCTGCGTTCCACATATTCATCTCCATCATTAAGGCAATGATGCTGCCTCTACTTGCCCGAACGCCTTTTAAAGCAGGATCGCTATAGGTAAATGGAATTTGATTTTTATAACTATTTAAATCGGCAATACATTTATTTAATACGGATACAAAATTTTCGCGGGGTAAGGGTGTAGAATGAAATGCATCAGTATAATACACTACATCGCCAAATAACCGCACCATGGTAAAGTAGCAAAGTGAGCGAATAAATGCGGCTTCGGCCTTAAACTGTCCTTTTTCTGTTTCAGTAACACCTGGAACACCCTCATCTAATTTCGCGATCAAGATATTGGCACCTTGAATTGCCCTGTAATAACCGGTCCAATCTGTTATTCTATCAAAATTATAATAGTCCCAAGGCTGCCCTCTTCTGATCAGGTTTAATAGATCATTTCGACCTAAGAACTCCACATATTCGCGGGATGCGGCATTGTCAGACTGGCTTTCGTGCAATACCTCGCCCGATCTGTATTCTCCAACCGCACCAACATAATGTGTTTCATTAATTTTGCTAAAAACAATCCTCGATAGATCATAAATGTTAGCAACAACATCCTCTTTGGATTGGAAAAAATTATTTCCAGTCAACTTATCTAATGGTTGTACGTTTAAAAACTTTTTACATGCAGGCAAGCAAAAGGATGCTGCAATAACTAAAGTATAAATGATAACTTTTTTCATAATAAATATTTTTAGTTGCCTGTATTAAGTTCTAAGTTTAAACCTATATTATAAGTACGTGGTACAGGATATCCGTTAGAAATATCGCGACCTAATGCGGTTACGTTTTCTGGATTAGGGCCACTATACTTAGAAAATGTAATTAAGTTATTGGTAGAACCAAATATCCTTAAATTAGCCAGTCCGAATCTGCGTATCAACTTCTTATCGAACATATAAGAAAGCGTTAAGTTGTTAATTTTCAGATACGTACCCGTTTCCTGCCATAAGGTTTGATCGGCTCTTAATGGTTGAATATTTCCATAACGGCTAAAATCATAAGGGTATGGATATTTAGCAACATCGCCAGGTTTCTGCCAGATATTTAAATCGCCTAATGGTACTACAGCATTTAGTGCATAAGGATCTCTCATGATGGCAATACGATCTGCAAGCGCATTATTTAAGATTGTTCTATCGGCTGTATAACTGGCGTACATGTTTAGGCCCCATTTTTTATACCTCACGGTGAACGATAAACCACCTGTTAACAATGGTTGTGAGTTTCCGGTAATTTCGTAATCTCTGCCATCCAGAATATAATCGCCATTTACATCCTTTAAGATCGGGTCTCCTCCGTAAAAGARCGTATTATTTGTTTGGTATCTTTTTCCGGTAACCGGATCTACAGGTACATCCGCATCTGTTTTGTAAACCCCTTGGTTAATTCTTAAATAGTTTGATAGGGTATTTCTGCCTACTCGGAAAACATTATGCTGCAGATAACCAGAACCATCAAAGCGGATATATTGCCCATTATACTCTTCAGGCAATTTTAACAGCACATCGCGGTTATAAGCACCGTTTATCGAAAAAGATAAATCGAAATCCTTGCTGGTAATGGCTTTTACATTTAAGCTAATCTCGGTACCATAGTTGGCGATACCCAAATCGTTACTCGATAGTTTATTAAAACCTGTAATATTTGATAAAATACGATCGAACAATAAATTATCTACCTTTTTAAAATAACTATCCACAACGATCGAAAATCTGTTTAAGAAACCAATGTCGAAACCAAGGTTATACTGGCTTGTAGTGGTTGGCTTTAAGGCCGGATTTGGAATTAAATCGTAATTGATACCAATGGTTTGCGTATTGTTGTAATTTCCATTTAGGTTATAAATACCATAAATACTTTGAAGATTACCTGTTGGCACAATATTTTGGCCCCACGTTAACCTTAAACTACCATAGTCTAACCATTTTTGATCGGTCAACCAGTTTTCTTTGTTGAAATTCCATCTTAAACCTATTGAAGAGTTTTTAGAATATGGATTTTCCAAACCGCTTGATGAGGTACCATCTAAACGGTAAGAGAACTCGGCTACGTATTTTTTGTCGTAATCGTAAGACAGCGATCCAGCGAAAGAGGCAATTGTAGCATTTTTATAGCTACTTAAAACCCCGCCACCTCTTGAGTAATAACCATCGAACCCTACTGGCCCCTGAAGCTGATCGTTTGGAATTCTTTCCTGCCGGCTTATTGATGATTGGGAACCTTGTTTATAAATTTCGTTAAATGTATTGATAAAGAAATTATGCTTTTCACCTAATGTTTTGGCGTAGGTGATTGCATTTCTATTATATAACTGGAAATTTCTGCCATTATAATCATAAAGTTTCGCAAATGATCCATTGGCCGCAGCTGGTGTAAATGTAGTTTCAGTATCTGAGGTATAATCATAACTCAAGGTAGAAGATGCTGCGAAACCTGGTATAAATTCGTAACGGGCATCGATATTTGCTCTTAAATTTCTGGAATTATTATCGTTTAGCGTTTGCAAAGCAGATAATACCCCACCAGATGCCTGATAAAAAGACGGAGGAGGCAAAAGTGTTGACGCCTGACCGTTTGAAGCTACACCGGATTGAAGTAAGCCTGCACCGTTACCTTTATTCTGCTTACCTACCGAACCATTAACGAAACCGAAAAATCTAAATTTATCGTTCGGTTTAAACTCCATGTTCATGTTTAAATTGTAACGGTTATAACCCGTGTTTTTAATTACACCTTTTTCGGCATAATAACCCATATTGGCTTTGTAATTAAATTTTTGGTCGCCACCATCTAAAGCCAGGTTATGACTTTGGTTAAAGGTAGTTTGATAAAATACATCCTGCCAATCGGTAGAGTTATTATAGTACGCATTTAAACTATCGGCAAGAAAAGGTGTATTGCTAATTCCCCTGATCTGATTAATGGTCTCTGCGTTTAAAATAATTTGCTGAATTTTTAATTGGCGTTCTGAATTACCTCCTAATGTTTCGCGTAATTTAGGCGGAGCATTAACGAAAAAGTTCGTTACATATTTAATACGCGGCACTTTAGAATTACCTCTTTTTGTGGTAATGATGATTACCCCATAAGCACCTCTGGATCCATACATGGAAGTTGCCTGTGCATCTTTCAGGATTTGGATATTTTCGATGTCCTCCTGAGGGATTAGCGAAAGCGGACTTACCCCAGGACCTTGCGTTTGAAAACCAAACTCTGCTGCCTTATCTGCATCTAAAGGCACACCATCAATAATATACAATGGCGATGTAGGTTAAATAAAAGTGTTCCTCCAACAGGTACGTTAACCGAAAACTTTCCATCGCCATTTGTTTGCGTTAAGCCTTTATTTGTGCTTTGCAGAATAACAGATACGCCTGGCACCCCCTGTTTGGTATCTTTATCCAGAACCCTGCCATTTACAATAATATTTTTTTCTTGCGAATAGGCATTTGTACCACATATTATACATACAATAAGTAATGTATATAAAAGTATATTTCTTTTCATAATATTAGCTTTATTGATTAACTATTCGTTAGCAAATTTTGGGTTCTCATTTTTGAAATAAAAGACGATTTCCCAGTCGCCAGCCTTATAAATAGCGAAATCGACACCGAAATTGGCCACCGTGCGCGCACCCCCAAAACCAATCCGGGAGTAACTCAACTCTGCTTTTGCCCTCGATCCGCCTTTAGCATAAGATGTAGGGATTTCTACCAATGGAATTGGATAAGCAACATCATACTGAACATATTTATCGGTTTTTTGGATATTGAAACCATGGATCATTTTATCCCAAACCGTTTCATTGAAAAACTTAGGATCGATTGGTAAAGAATCTTTACCCAAAACCACAATGCGTAACGAATGTCCATTACCTCCTGAGGTTAGTGGACGGATGTAAACAATTGCATCCTTTTTATCATTGTTGCTCACCAGGTTTAAATTAGAAGTAGCACCGATAACATTATTCAGATAAGGACGGATGTAATCTCTCAGTTTTTTGTCTAACGGAAATTTCGGATCAGGGGCAGGCAAACCTGTATAAGCATTAAAATCATTCGATGGTTCGTAAGGGCGCTCTCTAAAAGGTCTGATCTGAAAATCTCTGATCAGGCGCTCGCCACCGGTATTTTTAACCTTTACATCAAAAAACCGTGTATCCTGAGAAAAGTTGGTACTATCAATCGGACGGGGTTTTAATATCTGGTTGGTTGCTGATGGCCATAAGATGAATTCACCTGATGAACGTATTTCAAATATTGGATGTGTTTCGATTTTTCTTTTGGCCTCAATTTCAGCCAGGCTTTTTTCCAAACCGGTATAAGGGGCTGTCCATACGTAAGTTGGCGCGGTTGTAAAAAGATCGCTCACGGGCTTTCCATCTCCAAACCTAACGTTTACAATTTCGAACGTAATAGGATTGGTTGAGTTATCGCTATTAAAGCCACCGATAAGATTGGTTCTTCCAATTATTGGCTCCAGAATTTTATTGCTAAAATTCACATTATTACTGATATAATCTTTCTCATCGGGTAAATCGAAAACCTTTTTACAGCTACTGCAAAGGGTTACAGCAAGTAAAAGGAGCGCAAAATATTTATATATGATCGATTTCATCGGGCTATTTATTTTAATGTTTCTATTTCGCATCACTATTTCGTTTTGTTTATGGTAAACTCAGCCAACTGGAATGTACCACTGTTTCTGAGCTCGGTAATAACAACGCGGTAAAATTTGTAGGCAACCGTATTTGTACACCTAAATACTTTTTGCTGATATCTTTCTTCAAAGAAGAAGTTAGACCTTCTATCCAATTCTACCCAGCTTGAACCATCCATCGAGCCTTCATAAGTCCATGCTTTTGGATCTCTTTCGTTGGCATCATTTGCAGATGTTAAGGTATATACGGATGAAACAGCAGGTGTTTTAAGCTCAAACCTCATCCATAGTTCGCCTTGTAAGTCGGCCAGAAATTTAGTGTGATCATCACCATCGATTACTTTTCTCGAATTTTCCCCACTGGTTATACCTCCACCATTTTCGCGGTTTGATGAAAATATACCGCCAATTTCAAGGTAAAGGTTTGGTGGTGGTGGTACAAAAGTTAACCGGGTAACGAATTCGTTAAAGCCAAATACGTGATCGGCACTGATAACGTGTACGACCCCATTTTTGGTTTTAATGTTATTTGATGATGTTGTACTGGTTGCCCAGTTGCGAACGAATTTGCTTTTTTTGGTATTATCGAAATTAATAACCTCCGGTCCGGCACCAACCTGACCAGAAGCCGATATTTTGGTTACACTCGCATGCAT
>NZ_JBFTRT010000089.1:0-11559 GCF_056399685.1 Pedobacter sp. 01N416 | reverse complement strand
ATTTAAGGCATCCTGAACTAATTTTTCAGATTCTGTATCTAAGGCTGAAGTGGCCTCATCCAACAACATGATTGGTGGATTAGCCAATACGGCCCTTGCAATACACACACGCTGTTTCTGTCCTCCTGAGAGTTTATTTCCTCTATCTCCAACAAAAGATTGATAACCATCTTCTGTATTTTCGATAAAATCGTGCGCATTTGCAATTTTTGCTGCGGCAACAACTTCTTCCATTGTGGCATCTGGTTTGGCAAACGCAATGTTATTAAAAATGGTATCGTTAAATAGAAAAGACTCTTGATTAACGGTTCCCATTTGTGCCCTGATGCTTTCGACAGTAAGTTCTCTATAATCGTGGCCATCAATTTTAATTGTTCCTGATTTTGGATCATGGAAACGTGGAAGCAGATCCATTAATGTACTTTTTCCACCTCCAGAAGGTCCGACAAGTGCTACTGTTTGCCCTTTTTCAATGTCGAAGGTTATCGAGTTAAGAATTTGTTTTTCCCCATAACTGAATGATATATTTTGAAGGCTGATTGTACTGTTAAAATCATCAAGAACTTTCGCATCTGGTTCATTAACCAACAATGGTTTAGTATCTATTAGGTCTAAAACCCGTTCGCCTGCTGCAATTCCAGAATGGATTCCACTAAATGAATCTGTTAATGCTTTTGCAGGACGCATTACCTGGGAAAAAATAGCGATGTAAGCAATAAAATCTGATGCGGTTAAGGCGTTTTTATCATTATGTAATATTAATGATCCACCATACCAAACGATAATAGAAATCATTAAGACACCTAAAAATTCAGAAACTGGTGAGCCGAGTTGTTGGCGCCTAACCATTTTGCGTGTTAAATTGGAATAGTATATATTTTCCTTATTAAATTTGTTTTTAATTCGTTCTGTTGCATTAAAGGCCTTTATAATTTTAATCCCACTTAATGCCTCATCTAAAAAGCCAATCATTTTCGCAAAGGATTCATGCGATTCTTTTGCCTGCTGCTTTAACCTTTTTACAATTTTACTGATAATAAATGCAGAAATTGGGATTACCAGTAAAGAGAATAAGGTAAGCTTTGCTGAAATATTAAATAAAAGAATAACATATACAATTAGTGTTACAGGTTCTTTAAAAACAACCTGTAATGTATTGGTAACCGTGAATTGAACCACCTGTACATCAGAGGCTACTTTAGAGATAATATCGCCTTTTCTCTCATTGTTAAAATATCCTACATGAAGGTTCATCACATTGTTAAATACCCGCTTTCTAAAGTTTAGCAACGTATGGACTCTCAAATCTTCCATGTAACGCTGAGAAAAATACCTGAACAAATTGGAAAGCAATACAGAGATAACAATGATAATACAGATGTACATCAGCGTACTCTCTATAGTGTTAACCTTTATTGAATAGTTAACAAAATCTCTTAACTTGCCCAATAAGCTAAATGAGGAGGCTGCTTTATCTGTTAAGCTTGGCGTTTGGCAAGCTTGCTTGTTTGCATTTAAAAGTGTTTCGAACAGCGGCGATAACAATGCCAAGTTAAAGGTTCCGAATAGAATAGAAAGTAAGGTTGCAATAACGTATGGTATGGCAAACTTTTCAATAGGCTTGGCAAATGATAATAAACGAAAATAAGTTTTCATTAAGTATTGTATATATAACAGAACCCAGGAAGTACCCAGTAGGAAAAAAATATAATAAAATCCGAGCAAATGTACGGTTTTTCATACATATGAATAAGATGGAGAAACCCAACAAAATTAAAATTACAATTCTTGGGTTATGGAATGGATTGAGATGCTGTTTTACGGAATGTTTCGCGTCAACCGTTGGGCTATAGAATACAGGTTAATAACTGTTATTCCAAACATTCCTGATATAAATTCAGATATTGGTTGGCTGCAATTTCCCACGAAAATTTTTCTGCTTGGGCAATTGCTTCTTTAGCGCGATTATTTTGAGCGAAATCATTCATTCCTTTTTTAAATACTTCCTGCATGTGTTCAGGTTCAAAATTATCGAAGTAATAAGCCACGTCGCCGCCAACCTCTGGGAGTGAGGTAAATTTGGAGAGGAAAACAGGTTTTCCAAAGTGCATGGCTTCTATTACAGGAAGACCAAAACCTTCCGCAACTGAAGGGAATAAAAAAGCATCGCAATTTTTGTAGTACCAGGCTTTATCTTCATCACTAATTGGCCCTGTAATGTGTACCCTATCCAGACAATTATGTTTTTCTGCTTCCTCTAAAATTCGCTGCTTGTGAGGTGTTTCCCTTCCAGAAATTACCAGTTCAAAATCGTTATCTTTTAATAATGCAGGTAATAAGTGAAAACCTTTTTGTACCGAAAGTAAACCAATGGTAAATACAAATTTCTTTCTGGGTTTAAAAACTGGCTGATGATTTTCATCTGAAACTAATTTATCGGCCCCGTTATAAATTACACTGATTTTATTTGCTGACTCAGGGAAATAGTGTTTTACATCATTTGCAACAAACTGCGATATGCATACAATTTTATCACACTGTGATATTAGCTTGCCTAGTTTTTTTAGATATACCTGGATTCTGTGTGGCCTGCTAAACTTTAAATGAACCTTATTCATGTCATGAATGGTCATTATTTTTTTTGCATTAACTTTTTTTGGTCTTAATCTGCAGGTCTGATCAGAGAGATGAACAACTTCGAAATCATTTTTTTTCTTAAAAAATAACCGATCTAATCTCGAAAGATAAATGATATCAACCAAGCCGTTAAAAAGATATTTTGTCTGTTTGAAAAGATAAAATTTTAATTCAA
The DNA here is from genome assembly GCF_056399685.1 of Pedobacter sp. 01N416. Lineage (NCBI taxonomy): Bacteria > Pseudomonadati > Bacteroidota > Sphingobacteriia > Sphingobacteriales > Sphingobacteriaceae > Pedobacter > Pedobacter sp. 01N416. Next base: position 8,747 of record NZ_JBFTRT010000089.1, on the reverse strand, counting down.
ACTTTCCTTTGTTTTCCTGGATTAATGCGTCGCCTAATCCTTTTCCAAACGAAAAATAGCCACAATTGGCATCTTTCATCGAATCAAAAGTTACTAAGACCTTAGGCTTTTCCATTAATTAAATCGTGTATTTAGAAGAAAAAAAATTATGCAAATATAGACAGATTTAAATTGTAGACTACTTTACAATTTTATAATTCCGGTATTCGAACAAACGCATTCCTGTTAAATCTTCAATTTTTTGCAAAACCTTCCTACGGAAATTCATTTTTGGAGTTTCCTTGGTTAAATCTTTTTCAAATTTCCAGTTTGCAGCAGCAATTCTTTCTTGCATTACTTTTGGATGGCTACCTTTAAAATGAACTAAACGATCGGCATTGTGCATATCATAAGTTTCCTGCACGGGATAATTCTCTTCAATCCATTCTTCTGTTTGATAAAACTGATTAAAGTTCCGCACTTTACCTTGTAATCCTTTTGGTGGTTTAACCCAGCCATAATGATAAATGTAAGCATCAATTAGCTTAACCTTAAGTTTTCTGTCGTTAATTCTGAAGCCTTGCGCATCGCGGTAAGATCTTACCCCAGGTAAATTTTTTATAATCCGAACCTCTCTTCTATACCAGCGTCTGGACTCAGCCAGATAGTCATAAGAAGCATAAAAATGCTTGTATTTTAAAAGTAAGGCCTCTACATTGCTGTTGTTAAGCGCTAGCTCCATTTCTTTTTTGATCAAGGGGAGATAATCTTCATGTATGGCTTCGTCACCTTGAATGTAGATCATCCAATCGGTATCTTCGTTTATTTCTGCTAAGGCCTTATTGGTTTCATCAGCAAAAACACGACCGCCTTCCCTTATGCTGTCATCCCAAACGGTATCGATGGTCCTGATTTTAGGATCGATGCTTTTAACCATTTCAGAAGTCTCATCAGATGAGTTGCCCAGTGCAACTATAAAATCATCACACAAAGGTAAGACTGAAAGTATGGCTTCTTTTGCTGGATAATCGTTTACAATTGCATTTCTTAAAAAGGTAAAACCGGTAACTTTCATTATGTGGATGCTTTGTAGCTGATAATTTTTGTTTATTTGTACAAAGATAGTTTTATTGATGAATACGCATCTATCCATTTTAAGCGAAGTAAAAGCCGGGAATTACAAGGTTTTGGCAAGAACATTAACCCTTGTCGAAAACAACATTACACCAGCCGATTCGATTTTAAGAGATTTAGATAGTCAGGTTAATGTCCCCGTTTTAGGCATTACCGGACCTCCAGGCGCCGGTAAAAGTACCCTGGTAAATGCAATAGCTGGTCATTTTGTTACGAAAGGGATGCGCATCGCGATATTGGCGATAGATCCTACCTCCCCATTTAATTTTGGTTCTTTGCTAGGTGATCGTATCCGCATGGCCGGTCAGTTTAACAATCCAAATGTTTTTATCCGTTCGTTGGCTACCCGGGGCGCTCTGGGCGGTATTTCGGCGAAAACCATCGAGATGGTTGATGTTTTAAAAGCCGCTAATTTTGATCTGATTATTGTGGAAACTGTTGGTGTTGGGCAATCGGAAGTAGAAATTGCCGGATTAGCAGATAAAACCATCGTGGTGCTGGTTCCAGAATCGGGCGATGAGGTGCAGAATATCAAATCTGGTTTGATGGAGATTGCCGATTGCTTTGTGATAAACAAGGCTGATAGAGAAGGAGCAGCTATTTTTGCCAATAATTTAAAGAAAATTGTTCATCAGGGCACGAAGACTATCCCAATATTGAAAACAGTGGCCGATAAAAATACAGGTATTGATGAATTATGTGCTTGGATAATCAAGCCGCTTACAGCTGATCATAATCGAAGGGCTTTTCTGTTTGCAGAGAAAGCCTGGAGACTCATTCAGCRTGAAAAAATGAAGATTGTTGATAAAAAAAGGCTGCTAGAAAAAGTTCAGGCAGCCTTAAAGCAAGATGATTTTAATATTTATCGTTTTGCTGATGAATTTATCCGCAATGGTTAACCTATAATTTTTTGAAGCGGGTTAACTGAAAACGGCCAACTGAACTAACTATTCATAATCTCCTCAATTTCATCAGCTTCCAGTGGGATATCGGCCATTAGATCTACATTTCCGCCTGCGGCGATAAGAATATTATTTTCTAAGCGGATACCCAGGCCTTCTTCTGGAATATATATTCCCGGTTCAACAGTTAAAATATTGCCTGCTGCAAATGGCGTGTATCTTCCGGCAAAGTCGTGTACGTCAATGCCCAAATGATGTGAATTGCCATGCATAAAATATTTTTTATAAGCTGGCCATGCTGCCGTTTGGTTCTTCACGTCTGTTGTAGAAATAAGTCCAAGATTAACCAGCTGCTCAGTCATAATTTCGCCAACCTGTTCGTGGTAGGTATTCCATATGGTTCCTTCGCCAATTAATTTAATCGACCCTTTCATTACGTGCAATACTGCATTGTATACCTGTTTTTGTCTTTGGGTGAACCGACCGTTAACAGGGATTGATCGGCTCATATCTGCATTGTAGTTGGCATATTCGGCGCCAAAATCAAAAAGTATTACGTCGCCATCTTTGCATTCTTGATTATTATCATTGTAGTGGAGGATGTTTGCATTATGGCCGGAAGCAATAATAGGGGTGTAGGCATGACCTGTTCCACCTTGGCGGATAAATTCGTGGATAATCTCCGCTTCAATTTCATATTCTTTAACGCCGGGCTTGGTAAATTTTAATACCCTGATAAAGGCATCACGTGTTATTGCTGAAGCCTTTTTAGTTAGTTCAACTTCAACATCTGATTTAACTGCACGTAAATTTCGCATAATTGGTGCCGAACGTTCATAATGATGCAACGGATATTTTGCCCGCATTTTCTCAATGAAACGGATATCACGATAAGGRACTTCATGGGCATACCTATCATTCTCATTTGTATTTAAATAAATATGTTCAGCATAGTTCACAATGCTATGCAATATGTTATCAAAATCTTCTAACCAATATACCGCTTGAATACCCGATGCGGCTTTAGCCTGCTCTTTAGTGTATTTGTATCCTTCCCAAACTTTAATGTAATCGTTAGTCTGTCTTAAAAACAGGACTTCTCTGTACAAAGGATTAGGACAATCAGGAAATAATAGCAATATTGTTTGTTCTTGATCAATTCCTGATAAATAAAATAAATCAGGGTTTTGCTTAAAAATAAAGTTCTGATCGCCGCTTCTAGGAAATTCATCGCTTGAGTTGAATATAGCTAATGAATTGTTTTTTAGGTTGTTAGTGATTTTTTTTCTGTTTAAAATAAATAATGACTGATCAATAGTAGGATATTTCATGAAAATGATATTTTTATATGGGCAATGGCCAAATGTAATAAAATGATTAATTACTGTGAAGTTTGGAACGGAGTTTGTATAAAAGTTTGAAAATTTAAAATTTTGTTTAATTTTGGCATTACTAAAAAATTAATCAATTAAATTGTTTAACCCTTAAAAAAGAAAAAAGATTATGAATTATTCTACTTTAAAGAAAAGTGTTGCGCTTTCTTTAGTGGCATTAACAGGAGTTGCTTCTCTTGCTGTCGCTCAAGATGCACCTGCAACAACTTCTGCTGTCAAGGTATTTGGCGGTAGAGGTCAGTACAGAACTTGGTCTATCGGTGTACATGGTGGTGTTTTAATGCCAGTTGTTGCTATCGGTGGTACTAATGATTTCAACAAATGGGATGCTAACTTAGGTTACGGTTTAAACATCCGTAAACAACTAGGTCACTCATTCGGTTTAGAATTAAACGGAACTCGTGGTAAACTTTCAGGTACTAACGAAGGTATTACTAACCCAGCTACAAAAGATTTCGAAACTGAATTACAATATGCTGTAGATTTACGTGGTGTTGTAAACGTTGGTTCTATCGATTTCTTACGTCGTGAGAACTCAGTAGGTTTCTTCTTAACTGCTGGTGCTGGTTATATGGCTTATGCTCCAAAAGTTACTTTAGGTAATGGTACTGTTATTGACTGGAAAGGTAAAGCTGTAGGTCCTGCTGATGACAGACATGATGCTAAAGATTACGTAAAAGGTTTCTACATTCCAGTTGGTGCTGGTGTTAAATTCAAAGTTTCTGAGCGTGTTAACTTTAACTTAGGTTACACAATGAACTTTGTTGATGCTGATAACTTAGATGGAGTTTATGCAAAAGGTCAAACTAAAGATAAATTCTCTTACGGTTATGCTGGTTTAGAATTCTCTTTAGGTTCTTCTGCTAAACCAAGTTTAGAATGGACTAACCCATTAGCTACTATGTACGATGAGTTAAAAGATCCAACTTTACGTCAAGAAGTTGAAGCATTGAAAAACCGTGTTTCTGCTGTTGAAAAATCAGTTGAAGATTTGAAAAAAGATACTGACGGTGACGGTGTTGCTGATCAATTCGATAAATGCCCAGGAACTCCTGCTGGTACTGCTGTTGATGGTTCAGGTTGTCCTCTTCCAAAAGTTGAAGCACCTACTGCTGCTACAAGTGATGTAACTGGTTTCGAAAAAATCGGTTTCGATTTCAACTCTTCAGTTTTAAAAACTGAGTCTTACCCTACTTTAGATAAATTATCTTCAGTGTTACGTGAAAACGGTGGTAAAGTAACTGTAAACGGTTACGCTTCAAGCGAAGGTACTGCTGCATATAACTTGAAATTATCTAAAGACAGAGCTAACTCTGTTAAAACTTACTTAGTAAACTCTGGCGTTAACGCTAGTCAAGTTGCTACTAAAGGTAATGGCGAAGCTAATCCAATTGCTTCTAACGATACTGAAGAAGGTCGTATCCAAAACCGTCGTGTTGAAACTGCTAGAAACTAGTATTTCAATATAAGATTTAAAAAAGTCCTGATGAAAGTCAGGACTTTTTTTGTGCCTTTTAATTTTCTGTGTTAAGCTTTTTAGCTAAGTTTGTGTTATGTACTTCTTTAGAAAAAAGGATCCAAACAGGCCAAATAATATCAATCTGAAAATTATGCATTTTATAAATGCATTGGCCATCTTAATTTTTCTTGCAGGTATCATCTACAAGCTAATCCAATGGCTTGCTAAATAACCCCAAAATTGTATGAAACAAATTATTAAAACAACCAATGCTCCAGCTCCAATTGGACCATATAGCCAAGCTGTACAAGCCGGAAACTTTTTATTCGTATCAGGCCAGGTAGCCATTAATCCCGAAAATGGAGAATTAAATATTGGCAATATTGAAGAAGAGACACACCAGGTAATGCGTAACCTTAAAGCAGTTTTGCTTGAAGCAGGTTTAACTTTCGATAACGTAGTAAAGTCTACTATCTTCTTAAGCGATATGGGTACCTTTGCTCAGGTAAACGAAGTTTATGGACAGTATTTTACTGCTGATTTCCCTGCGCGCGAAACGGTTCAGGTTTCGGTATTGCCTAAAAATGTTAATGTAGAAATTTCTGTAATTGCCATTGTAGGCTAATTTTGGCAGATAGTAAAAGCAAATATTTTATAGCCGGCATTGTTCCTTATATTATCTGGGGAACAATGTCTATACCTTTGCGTAACATAAAAGGTTTTCCGCCACACGAAATTTTATACTACAGGATATTTATTTCCATTATCGTAGTTTGGACAATTATTCTTTTATTCAGAAGGGAAGCACTAAAGAATGATTTCAATTTCTTAAAATCATTAAGCGCCCCTAAGAAAACAAGATTATTGTTGCTTACCATAGTGTCGTCATTTCTGATCACGGGAAACTGGTTCACCTATATTTATGCCGTAAATAGCGTAAGTTTAAAAGCAGCCGCCTTTGCCTATATGGTGTGCCCACTGTTAACTGCGCTCTGTGGATTTATCATTTTAAAGGAACAGTTAACAAAGGTTAAAATTATTGCCCTAATCATTGCATTTATAAGTATCATCCTATTGGCAACAGGCTCTATACATGAAGTAATGTGGGCCATTATCGTCGCATCTTTTTATGCCTTATATGTTATTGTGCTAAAAGTAATTAAAGATGTAGATAAGTTTAATTTTTTGGGCGTTCAGTTAATTTTATCAGGATTAATAATGCTTCCGTTGTATTTTCTTAATGCTGCGCCTTTTCCTACCGAAACCTTCTTTTGGTCGCATATATTGTTGATTGCCATTGTATTTACCATTATTCCACTCTTTTTAAATTCGTATGCACTGTTGGGTATGCCTTCATCGGCCCTGGGTATTTTGATCTATCTCAACCCTATAGTTGCATTTACCGTTGCATTTTTCTACTTTAAAGAGAAAATAGATCTGCACCAATTTTTTGCCTATTTGCTTTTGCTGCTATCGATCGTTATTTTTAACGGACAGTTGCTAAAGAGTGTTGTTTACAAGAAACAGTAAAATATTTTGTTTAATTCGGTATTAGATACACCTGTTGAGTTTTTAAAGGGCGTTGGGCCAAGCCGTGCCGATGTTTTGAAAAAGGATCTCGGCCTGTTCACTTATCAGGACATGCTTGCACACTATCCGTTCAGGTATATCGACCGTACAAAATATTTCAAGATTAACCAGATTAATCCTGATTCGCAATATATCCAGATTATTGGGCGCGTGATCAGCAAAAAAGTAATTGGCGATAAAAGAGCAAAACGTATTGTTGCTGTTTTTAAAGATGAAACCGGAATTATGGAATTGGTTTGGTTCCAGAGCCTAAAATGGGTTGATGATAATATCACTGTTGGCACCGCTTACGTGGCCTTTGGAAAACCAACCATCTTTAACGGTACATTCAGTATCTCGCATCCAGAAATGGAGCTATACCAGCGCAAACAGGTGGGACGGGGAAATTTAACCTTACAGCCGGTTTATAACTCAACAGAGAAGCTTAAAAAGTTTAATCTTGATTCAAAAGGCTTACAGCGTTTAATCGCCGGCTTGTTGGATCAGATCATCCCCCAGGTTCCCGAAAATTTACCACAATACATCATTGATAAGTATCAGCTGCCAGATAAAAGATTGGCGCTACTGAATATTCATTTTCCTAAAAATGTGAAGGATTTAAGTTCAGCAGAAAGACGCCTTAAATTTGAAGAATTATTCTTCATCCAATTACAGCTTTTGCACAATAAACATTTGCGCCAGTTAAAATTTAAAGGTGTAACCTTTGAAAAGGTTGGCGAAAAGGTAAATCGCTTTTATAACGAGTTTTTGCCTTTCGAATTAACCAATGCGCAAAAGCGTGTGGTTAAAGAAATTAGGATAGATACACAACGCGGTGTGCAAATGAACCGGCTTGTACAGGGCGACGTAGGAAGCGGTAAAACTGCGGTTGCACTGATGAGTATGCTCTTAGCAAATGACAACGGCTACCAGGCTTGTATGATGGCTCCCACTGAAATTTTGGCGCGCCAGCACTATGCCTCTATTACAGAACTTGTAACCAACGACCTGGTGCGTGTTGCTATCCTTACAGGAAATACCAAAAAGAAGGAGCGTACTGTTTTGCATGAGCAATTAGAGAATGGAGAAATCGATATTCTGATCGGAACACATGCCCTGATTGAAGATAAGGTTCAATTCAAGAATTTGGGGCTGGTTGTGATTGATGAACAGCATCGTTTTGGTGTAGAGCAACGCGCTAAGCTTTGGCGGAAAAATATTATTSCCCCACACATCCTAGTGATGACCGCTACGCCAATTCCGCGTACTTTGGCCATGACCCTATACGGCGATCTTGATGTTTCGGTTATTGACGAATTACCTGCGGGCAGAAAACCAATAGAAACCAAACACCTTTTTGAAGGCCAACGCCTCAGGATGTTCGGTTTTATGAAGCAGGAAATTGCCAAAGGCAGGCAGGTTTACATTGTTTATCCTTTAATTAAGGAAAGCGAAAAATTAGATCTTTTGCATCTCGAAGCTGGAATTGAGCAGTTGAGCTATCAGTTTCCTAGGCCTGATTACCAAATGAGTATTGTACACGGGCAAATGCCCAATGCCGATAAACAGTTCGAAATGCAGCAGTTTATCGACGGTAAAAGCCAAATTATGGTAGCCACTACCGTAATAGAGGTGGGCGTAAACGTACCTAACGCTTCGGTAATGGTAATTGAAAATGCCGAACGGTTTGGGCTTTCACAGCTGCACCAGTTGCGTGGTAGGGTAGGCCGCGGTGCAGAACAGTCTTTTTGTATATTAATGAGTGGGAATAAGCTGAGTAAAGAAGGTAAGATTCGTTTGGAAACAATGGTAAGAACCAACAACGGCTTCGAAATATCAGAAATAGATTTACAGCTACGCGGCCCTGGCGATATTACAGGAACTCAGCAAAGCGGCGTTTTAGATCTGAAGCTTGCCGACCTGGCCAAAGACCAGATTATTTTGTCTGAAGCACGTAACACCGTAATCGCACTTTTTGAAGACGATCCGCAGCTGGCAAAGCCCGAAAATGCAATCTTAAAAGCTTACCTGCAGAAATTAGAAAGGGGCATTTCTTTCGACAAAATAAGCTAATCTTGTATTAAGTTTGAATTCTTCCAATTATTATAATTTTCTTCTCTTCCTATTTTGCAATAATATTTAGTGCTGTATTATTAGTGCTACTTTGTGTAGTTTGAAATTATTTTTTTACTAATCAGCCCCTTATAAATATTATTTTACCCCCTTTTTTTTACCTCCTAATATTTCTATCTTGCGTGTAACCAAATGTGAACTGTAGCGTCGGCAAGTCCAAAATTAGGTACATCGTAC
>NZ_JBFTRT010000088.1:0-20305 GCF_056399685.1 Pedobacter sp. 01N416 | reverse complement strand
CCGTTAGACTTGGCCAGGTTGCAGAGCTGAAGCACGAAACAGGATTTATGCGATCTACCTGCTTAATGGAACCGGGCGATTCGGGAGGTCCTCTTTTTGACCTAAAAGGAAGGGTGATCGGCATCCACAGTCGGATAAGTCTAAATATAGATGTAAATTTAGAAGTTCCGGTAGATCATTTCAGGAAATACTGGACCGCCTTAAAAACACCAGCGGTTCATACTGCGTTTATACCGGAAGATAAATTTAAGGTTGATAAAAAAGTAGATCAGGTGGAGCCAATTCCAGAAATGGAACAGCTTATTTCGAGCATTGAGCCGTCGCTTTCAGCTTTAAAAAACGTATTTACCGTTAAAGATTCATCGTTTAATATTAGCATTCTGGGCACCCTGGTAAATTTAAAAGGGATTGTAGCTGAGTCAGATCTAAAAGGAAAAAGCTTTTTTATTAGCAAATGCTCCATGGTAGGGCCAAACCCGAAGGTTGAAATGGCCGATGGCAATATGGTAGCAGCTCAGGTATTGAGCCGCGATGACGCAAATGACTTGGTGCTTCTTCAAATCCCTCAAGAAATTGCCGGTGGGGTAAGTTTAATCAATTTACAAATTGATTATGCATTTGATAAACTCGGTAGTATTTTAATTTCACCAAAACCGCATGTCGCAGGTGAGATAAGTGTGCTTGGGAATGTTAAGGTGCGGGTGCCAAAATCGGCGGCTTCTTATTTAGGTGTTGGGGTTAACTACAGGACTGACGACCGTGTCATTGTTGTAACCGGTTTATATCCTTTAGCGAACGAAAAGAAAAATATAAAAGCGAATGATATTGCTGCTATGGATGTGTTGAAGAAGATCAATAACCGTCCAGTATTGACAATTGATGATATTCCAGATGAATTGTCGAAATACAAAACAAATGATACAGTTACCCTTCAATATGCTAAAAAGTCAGCTGTTTTATATACTCAGAGTTTTATGCTTAGCCCCCGTAATGTAAAAACGAGTGCTCAGGAAGACAAATTTACAGATGGTAAAAGTGAGCGGCGAGATAACTTTAAGGAAGTATTGGTACATGATGGAAAGCTAAAGCCATCTGAGTGCGGAGGCCCCTTATTTGATGCAAAGGGCAACTTCTATGGCATTAACATCGCCAGGTTAAGCCGTACAAGCAGTTTAACAATTCCAGCGCCTGTTATTGTAGAATTTGTGAAAGGAATAACGCTATTTAAGAGTAAAGAGAAATAATGTGAAATGCTTACAGGTAAAACAACTAACAAACTCATGATAAGCACGCCAAAAAAAAGAAAAACCAATAAAAAAGTAGTAGTAGAAGACACAGTGCCCACGAACGGTCTGTGTGGAACGCGGGTCACCAGGGATACACCGCTTATTGAGCTGATGAGTTTGGTTGAGGGCCAGTTAATAGAGGATGAAAAGGGGCAGGTTGGCACACTATTGAATATTGAGATAAAAAGCTACAGGGTAGAAACCCATATTTATTTAAAGCTTTCCTTATATCCGAAAATGATCCTGATTATTAAGTGATAAAACGCGTATATTTAACATAACATTTCAATAAAAATACATAATTGAAGGATAAAGACTCCTGTAATTATCTTTAATGAAGTGCTTGGCTGATTTCAGGACGAGCACAAAGCCCAAGATTGGTGGCAATTTCGATGCTGTTTAGATCTTCACTTCTAAAAAATTAAATTTATGGATTCATCTAATCCTCAATTTGACCCTATCCAGTACAAAAGAACGACTTGCCACCAATGGCAGGAAACAGCAGAGGCCTGGTACCGCTGGAGTCCTACGTTAAACAAATGGCTTGGTAAAACAACCGAGAGAATGTTAGAAATGGCGGACATCACCAGTGGTCAATATGTGCTTGATATTGCTGCCGGTGCAGGGGAACAATCCATTACCACAGCAAAAAAAGTTGGTGTTACAGGGTATGTTTTAGCTACTGATATTTCTTCCAATATTCTGAGTTTTGCGAAACAAATGGCTCAGCAGGCCGGAATAAATAACATAGAAACAAAAGTAATGGATGGTGAAAACCTCACCCTTGAAGATGAAACATTTGATGCGGTGATTTCAAGAGTCGGACTTATTTATTTTCCAGATCAGCAAAAAGCGCTGAACGAAATGTTGCGGGTGCTGAAACCTGGTGGAAAAATGGCTGCTATTGTTTACTCAACTCCTGAGCGAAATAAATTCTTCTCGCTTCCTGTATCTATCATCCGTAACCGTGCCAAGCTGCCACCTCCATTACCTGGTCAGCCAGGGCCCTTTAGTTTAGGCGCTGATGGTGTTATTGAAAAAGCATTTTTACAGGCAGGTTTCAAAAATGTAATAACTGAACTTGTTGATGCTCCTTTGCTTTTTCAAACGGCAAAAGAGTGCTTGCAGTTTGAAAAAGAATCATTTGGCGCTTTGCATCAGATGATGAATGGTTTATCAGATCCCGCGAAAGCGGCTGTTTGGGAAGAAATCGAAGATGCACTTCGGGAGTTTGAAACAGAAAATGGCTTTATAGGTCCTTGCGAAATGCTTGTAGCTGTTGGAGAAAAACCTGCTACAAGATAGCGATATCCATTACCATTACTTTTTTTACCGCACATATAGGTCTGCTCGCTTTAAAATTTTGCATCTTAATAAGGATTATGCGATTGACAAAGCGGGGCGTTCACGTGGGCTGATCGCTATTTGTAATTTTTCCTGAAAGGGGTCATCTTCCCTGATGTCATATCCCGCTTGCCTCATTGTAGCAATGTGGGTTTGCTCGGTACATCCCTTCGGTACTATAGATCAATGCCGCCTGCAGGTTGTATATTCGGATGTTATTGATGGTAGCCATCAATTCCTTTCCGCGATAAAAACTAATTGGACAACTAGAGGACGGAGTTAGTGGTTAAGATAAAATTATATATTTTCCCTCACTCAATAAAAGTGGTTTAGCATTTCTTTCCTTTGCGAAGCGCAAAAAATTTTTTTCAGGATCAGGTGTTTCAAAATAATTTTCTGAAGGACGACCGTAATGTATCGGGCAAACCGATTTTGCATTTAAAAGCTTTGAAGCTACAACAGCCTGCTCGGGGTTCATCACCGCAGGTATCCCGGTATCTTCCACTTTTCCCTGGGTTAAACGAGCCGCATTTATAGGCATAAAAGCAATATCAAAAGGTCCGTATGCAATTGCAATATCCCGCCAGTAGCCATGCCATAATGTATCCCCGCAATGAATTATTTTTTTTCCACCTCCCTGCACTATCCAGGATACCTGAGGATGACCAAAACCATCTACCGCAGGTACAGGTATGGCCACCAAATCTCCCGTCCATCTCGAAACATCTATTGGCTGATATAATTTTACAGGTTGGATTCGCAAATCTCTTGTGTCCAGCCAGGGTAATACATCCTCATAACAATATAAACGGCTCCTTTTATCAAAAACTGTTTTAAGTGCAGTAGGGTCATAATGGTCAGGATGGTGATGTGTGATAAGGGCATGCTTGTATTCAGTTTCGGCAGTTAATTTCATGTCCTTTTGCTCCTCATAAGAAGTAGCATCAATATATAAAGTAGTTTCACCGAGCTCAATCTTAATGCCTGCCCAGGCAAGCCGTTGTATTTTCATAACATCATGGTTTTGCAGTGATTTATTTTCTCTATCATTCTGCTGTGATTTTAATATGACAGGCAAAGCAGTTAATGAAATAGCTGATGCCGTATATTTTAATAATTCCCTTCGTTTCATTTTATATTTTATTTATCATCTTCAAAAAGATGTTACAATGGGGTTATTGAGGCACCCATGCTTGACAGGTGCAATAAAGCAGAACGGCGAACTTCATCTGCCGAAAGTGTTCCAAGTATTTCATTGGCTATATCGCAGGCGCCTGTCGCATTAGGGTCAAGTGAAACATCAAGGTCAGCCATAATAGCTTCCCGGGCAGTGGTGGCAACACAGCCGTGCGTATAAAAACCAACAATCAATACCTCAGTCGTACCAATTCTTTTCAGCCACGCTCCAATATCGGTTCCTGTGAAGGCACCATAAACATTTTTTTTAAATTCTGTCTCAATGCCGAATCCTTCCTTGGGGCCAAATCCCGAAACATATTCGCTCCCCCATGTACCATGCATAAAGGCAGGTGATTCTGTAGGTTTGTTAAAATGCCTTACCCAGGCAATAGGACGGTTTTCCAGCCTAGCCTCTTCAACTCTTTTACTGATTACATCGATGGCGGTCAAATGGTTTGGTACAGGTCTTTTACCATCTTGAGAAAATTCGTTTTGGGCATCAATTACAATAAGTGCTTGCATAAACTTAATTTTATAAGCATAAATGTAGATTCATTCGCAGGCTTTAGCAATCCGAATCTTGCGGAGTTCATCCAGTCGCTGCTAAGGTTGAGTTTTGCTCATTTCCCATCCGATCATGATTTGTTTACGGACTTTGCCATAGTGATAATTCCCCATCGTGCCATTTTTAGAAATAATGCGGTGGCAGGGAATCAGATAAAGAATAGAATTTTTCCCAATAGCTGAAGCCACCGACCGGGTGGCGTTTGGTTGCTCTATTATTTGAGCAATTTGTTGAAATGAGCTTACAGCGCCAAACGGTATCTTAAGTAATGCTTCCCAAACTTTTATCTGAAAATCAGTTCCCTGTGTCAGTAAATTAAGTTTTTCTGGATTTGTCTTGTCTGGTTGAAATATTTTCCTGATGTATTCCTGGGTGTAATCTGGCCTGTGTATCAAAGAAGCAAACTGCCATTGCTGTGAAAATAATTCAAATTCATTTCTGCTTTTTTCTTCATCAATAAATTTTAATGTACAGATTCCTTTTTCTGAAACCGCAATAAAGCATAGACCGAATGGTGAGGCATGATAGCCATAGAAAATCTCCAGTCCTTTGCCAGATGTTTTGTATTGTTGAGGGCTAACACCTTCTATGCTTATAAATAAATCATGTACCCTTGATTGGCTTGATAAACCGGCAAGGTCGGCTGCATCAATCATGTTTTCGGTTTCACTTATCTTATTGCGGAGATAGTCTAAAGTAAGATGCTGTATGAATTTCTTTGGGCTAATGCCTACCCAATCCGTAAAAATTCGTTGAAAGTGAAAGGGGCTCATATTCACTTTCTCTGCAATTTCTTCCAGGCTAGGCTGCTCTCTAAAATTTTCAGTTAAATAACCAATAGCTTTTTCAATTCTATAATAATTTATTTCTTGATTGGTCATTATTCAAAATTAAGCATATCCTGGTAATAGACCAATCTGAATCTTGCTGAATATTAAACTGAAATAATATGAAGGCCAAGGACAGAGAGGCCCGGATATCTTTTTTCCGATCAAGATAGCTTCGATCTCAATAACCAGAGTGAGTACATCTGCAAGTTTCCTGAACGACTGCTGTTTCCATAGTTTATGACTGTATACCTTATTATTAAGTTAAAAAGGCAATGCGGATATTGATACGGTTTGGTGGCATTTCGGTATTTATCACCTAAACCTGGATGACGTTTTAAAGTTGCCGACCACCAGTATTGAAGGCTTGTTGATAATGTTTGGATATATGTATGTACATAATTATTATATTTGGGTTATTACGATATAAAGTCCTGTAATCTAAACTGAGCTATGCTGCATTCTGCAATTTTCCAAAAAAGGATTTAAAATAGAAAGGAGAAGATATATGGTAATGCTCAAATGTTTTTAACAAATCTCATTGTTTTTTACAGATAACCAGTTCGAAGGACCTAATAAATATAAATATTATAAATGATTCAACTTTTACAAAACAATAATATTATTAAAATGCACAAAATCAAGTTTACACCTGCAACTTTTTTCAGGATAATTTTAGATAAAATCCAATCTGGGACTAAGTTATTTGTCCTCATAATCTTTTTAGGTTTTATCTCCATATCTCACGTACAAAGCCAGAATATACAGCAGAATGGCGGGGTAAATGAAAATGATCAAAGTGCAATGAGCATCAAGCTTCCCGATAGCAAACTATATAGAAAAGAACAGGAACGGATATACAGATTAATTGAAGGACAGGCCCATCATTTACGGGGATTGCTTTATCCATGGAAAAATGATCCATCCATGTTACTGATTACAAAAAGTGGATCAGGAGAACATCACATCAGGCCTAATACTACTTTTGCTGCCGACCTGGCATTTCTTTACAGGTTTGGTGATTTTGATGCAAAAGTGGTGGGGACTTCCCGGGAGCTGCTACTGTCCAAAGAACTGATCCCTCYGCTCCGCTACCTAGCGCGGACACATCTTACTGGTGATCTTAAAACAGATGACGGGAAATCATGGGGCGATGCATGGCAATCGGCACATTGGGCAGCTACATTGGGCAATGCGGCATGGTGGAGCTGGAGTGGGCTCCCTGTGGATATAAAGAAAGGAGTCTGCCGCGTCGTGGCACATGAAGCGGATAGAATAGAGAAAACAGTCCCGCCGCACCAGATCAAATTAGATAGCAAATCCGAAGAAAATGCATGGAATAGCCAGGTGCTTTCAGCAGCAATTTTATTGATGCCCGATGATCCGCGCCGCCTGCAATGGGAATCGGCTGTGAAAAAGTGGAGCCTTTCATCATATTTGCGGCAATCTGATGCTGCTTCGGCAAATCTTGTCGACAATATTCCCATTTCTCAGCAATTTACAGGGGCCAATATTTACAATGATTTCAGCCTGGAGAACCATGATATTGTTCACCCCGATTATATGGGCGCCTGGATTATGAATGCTGGCAATGATCTGGATTTCCTTTTGACCGGACGAAAAACATATGAAGCATTTTTGTACAATCTTAATCATGTTTACGATATGCAGAAAAGATTTTTGTTACCTGATGGTGGTTATTGCTACCCCAATGGTCAGGACTGGGCACTTTTTAGAAATGCAGACTGGATAACTTGTCATGCAACTGCTGTGGCCCGTTTTAACGACCCTGAGGCATTGTACCACCTGCATGATGGTATTGCCACTGCAGAAAAAATGCAGGCCCGGAATCCAGATGGAGCGATTTATGCACCTGGAGRGAATTTTTTTCCATCTTCACAACCACATCTGGGATATTGGCTGACACAGGCGTGGCTTGTTCTGCATTTTGCAAAAAAAGAGCTGGTTGAAACGACTCCTGTCGCCGGGATAAATTATCTTCAGGATGGAAAAATAATTCTACGTCGGGACAGTAAATCCATTCAGACCGTTTCGTGGGGCGAAATGATTATGATACAGATGATGCCAATGGCTAAAGACCATGTTATTTCTCCAGACCAGAGAAATGGCATAGGCAGAGTAGTTGTAAAAAATTCGAAAGATAAAGATTCTACACTGGCAGTTACTTTAAAGCAAATAGAGGTGAAGCCGAACAAAAATGGTTTTTCGGTAAAAATGGTACTGCGCCACGGTGATCTGATCCAAAGTGATATTAGCTGCGAAACAAATGCCAATGGAAGCCTTACAATAAAGGAAGTGCTTACTGCACTAAAGCCGTGTAATACAAGTGCTATTGAGACATTGAGTTTTGGCATTTTAAATAATACCAACTGGGTGTACGAAACAGGGAAAAGAAATCTTAGGATCGGAGATAAGTCTTTTGTAGCCAAAGCAGCTAGCGGTTTAGAATATTCACTCAGTGCAGCAGCAGCTTCAGTAGATAATATGCTTTTTGAAATGGACAGACCAGCGGTTATCTCCTATAAAGGAGCAAAACAGGTCGAACGTTCACGTTTCACAGACATGCTGGTGTTAAACTCGATCGATAAAGAACATGAATGGAAAAATGGCGAACTGATATCTGATCGTCAGCTAACAATAGCTGTGCAGGCAAAATAGTCCTCTTTTTGCACAGATGCTGGCTGAATACAGGAAAGGATGAAAAGTGGGTGATCGCGATCGGTCTTCAGCCAATGAACAGGGTGGTAATTATATGAACTTAAATAGTTGATTATTAGTTGCTTGAGGAAAAAATAAAAAATATTTAAAAAAAATAAATGCTGATGAAAAAAAATGCCTTAATAATTTTTGCTTTGTTCGCGGTGACAAATGCGTTTGCCCGCAAACCACTGGATTTCAGTGCGGCTCATTTAAACGGTAATGCCTGGTGCCAGTTTTTAGATCCACAGGCGATTAACGGGGAAGTCGAACAACCTTCTCCAGACTTAACAAAACAGTCCATCAATGAAATAATGACCCGTGTTGCGCATTGGCAGATGAAAGAAACCCAGGGAAGGGAAGCTGCCGATTGGACATTTGGTGCGCTTTATGCCGGGATGGTTGAATATGCGAAATCAACAAATGATACAGCATGTTTTAACTGGCTTAAATCGGTAGGTACGAAATTAAAATGGACACAAAAACTGGAAGCGGACCYGAGTCTGCGYTRCCAMGCTGAYGATTATGSGGTTGGYMTGATGTATACCGAAATGTTCCGTRTTTATAAAGATAAAAAAATGTACACTCCAATGGGACGTTATTTCGATTTCATTTTGAAACATCCTTCAAAGCGGAATCTGAAATATACTTTCGAACCGGGCAATTATGGTACTGAGCGATGGAGCTGGTGTGACGCCCTGTTTATGGGGCCGACCGTATGGGCAAAAATGGCAAATATTACCGGCAAAGAAGAATACCTTAAATTTATGGACAAGGAGTACCGGCTTAGCTATAAGTATCTCTACAGCAAAGAAAATCATTTGTTTTTCAGGGACGATTCCTATTTTAAAAAGAAAGAAAAAAACGGTCAGCCGGTATTTTGGGGCCGGGGAAACGGTTGGGTTCTGGCTGGCTTGCCCATCATTATCCAGGAGCTTCCGGCCGATTTCAAAAACAAGAAGTTCTATGAAAAATTATTCGTAGAAATGGCAGAAAAAATAGCTGTCCTGCAGGATGAAAAAGGTTTTTGGCATGCCAGCTTATTGGATCCGGACAGTTACCCAAGCCCTGAAATGAGTTGTACGGGCTTTTATACCTACGCTTTGGCATGGGGTATCAATCATGGTTATTTGGATAAGGTTAAATATCAACCGATAGTTGAAAAAGGTTGGCACTCAATGGTGAAATCAGTGTTTCCAAACGGCAAGCTGGGATGGGTGCAGCCTGTAGGTGGCGATCCACAGAAAGTAACCGAAAACATGACTGCCGTTTATGGGGTAGGTGCATTTTTGCTTGCCGGTACCGAGTTAAGGAAACTGGTAGAGCACCAATGATTCTTGCGCTTAACCCTAGCAGCAACAACTCTAAAAACAATATGCTGGGTAAAGCAATCTAAACCGATAATTGTCTGGATTTAGGCTAATGGTACAAAGATTACATAGAGCGGGTTTRACAGTGAATCCGCTCTATGTTTTTAAGTGGATTATCTCAGTTTGTTATCGTGAGCTTTCTGTGGTATAAACAAAACTATCGGCCTTATAATGACCTATATTATATTCAATGGGCCTTCCTCCCTGATCAAATACAAATCTTTTACGGGAAAGAATAGGGCTACCAATGGCTACTTTTAACTTTTGAGCAATAAATGCATCAGCAGATCTCGCACTGATCTCCTCTTTAGAAAGCGTAGCAACTATCAGGTGATCTTTTTCCAGCATTTCATAAAGGGGGGCTTTAAAGTCCTCGTCGCCAGTTAATCCGACGCGGGGATGAAAATAAGATACGAAATATACAAAAGGTTCTTCCGGCCTTCCGCGGACCTTTTCCATTTTTAATACTTTCTGATCGGTTTTGATGTCGAAAAAGTTGGCTATCACCTCATCAGGGTTAGTCCAGGTAATGTGAAGTTCAAAATTCCGGATGGGAATTCCCCTTAACGCCATTTCCTGTGAGAAGCTTAACCAGTTATTTGATTTGGAGCTAACAATAGAATTTGCAACTTTAGTACCCATTCTTTTTTTTCGTACCAAAATCCCCTCAAAGACCAGTTTCCCTATTGCCTGTCTGAGTGTACTTCGTGAAATTGCAAGCATTTTCGCCAGTTCAATTTCATTGGGCAGGGTTTTTCCATTTTTGTATTCTTCCTCCTCGGTCAGTTTTCTCAGCAGCATTTCTGCCTGCGCATGTAATGGGATCAGGCTATTATGATCTATAGCGTACTTCATTATCTAAATATTATTCGCAATGTTAAGCATTTTTGCACATAAGTTAATTTATATGGACATATTTTGGCAATTGTATTCAAATTTTTCAAAATAGATCTTCAGCGGGTATGAAGCAATATCTGATATTGTTTCATGTAGATACATAATATGCCTTCATAGAAGGTAATTGATTTGTAAAAATGCTATTTTAGCTATATGTTTATACAATACAACATATTTGTCATCCTTAATCATTTATAAGCCTTACTGAAAAACTTGTAACAATCTAAAATAGCATTATGAAAGAGCTAAAATTAATTTTCTTTTTGTTTATCAGCACAACGGTTTTTGGACAGAGTAAGCAACCAGATGCCACTTATATAAATCCGAAGGTCAAAGAGATCATTGTCATATTCAAAACGCATTTTGATATTGGTTATACCCATCGGGTAAAAGATATTGTACAGTATTACCGTACAGATATGATAGACAAAGCCTTGGATTTAATGGATAAAACCAAGGATTTACCAAAAGAGCAACAATTTGCATGGACGGCACCCGCCTGGGTAATGGCTAAGGTACTCGAAGATTGGCCTGGTCAAACTCCCGAACGCCGTAAGCGACTGGAAGAAGCTTTTAAAACCGGACGTTTTGTAAGCCACGCGATGCCTTTCTCCGTACAGTCGCAAATTCTATTCCCTGAAGATGTTGCAAGAGCTTTTGAACCTTCATCCTTCGTTTCCAGAAAATACGGTCTACCGTTACCCCGAGGCGCAAAAATGACTGATGTGCCTTCTCAGGCAGGCGTTTTGGCTACCGGACTGGCAAAAGGAGGCGTGAAATTTATGCACATAGGCGGTAATTGGCCTAGTGGTGGTGTGAAATATCCTTCCCTTTTTTGGTGGGAA
Organism: Pedobacter sp. 01N416; assembly: GCF_056399685.1. Taxonomy (NCBI): domain Bacteria; kingdom Pseudomonadati; phylum Bacteroidota; class Sphingobacteriia; order Sphingobacteriales; family Sphingobacteriaceae; genus Pedobacter; species Pedobacter sp. 01N416. Next base: position 9,274 of record NZ_JBFTRT010000088.1, on the reverse strand, counting down.
GGCCCCGATGGAAGCCGTATTTTGACATATTATACACCTGATTACGGAACAACAACAGGGTTAGGTTGGCCTGTACAATGGTCTATTGGCGATAAGGGAGTTGGTAGGAACTTGATTCCTCCTGCTGACTGGCCTTATAAAGTATGGCCTGCTATTTTTGTTACCATGGACAATTCTGGCCCTCCTAAGGCCAGCGAAGTAAAAGCATTATTTGATGAAGCGGCCAAAAAGATGCCAGGAGTAAAGGTAAGGGTTGGACGCTTGGAAGATTTTGCGGATGCCATTTTACCTACAAATCCTAAATTGCCTATAAAACCCTTGTTGGCAACGAATCTGACTGTTCTTGCTAAAAGTGTAAATCTAGAAGGCAAACGTTTTGTAGTGTATAATCCGCTTCCATATAGCAGATCTGAATGGGTGGAATTAGGGGACAGACACCAATTTCTCTATGCTAAGGATATCCCAGCTAGTGGTTATAAAACCTTTACAGAAAAAGATTTGATAGGAAACACTTTAACGAGCTCAAGTAGCAATTCAATAGAAAATAAGTACTTTACGGTTAAATTTGATCCTGCCCGTGGTATTATTTCCTCATTGATTGACAAACGCACAGGAAGAGAATGGGTGGACAGTATGGCCGAACAAGGCCTTGGTCAGTATATGAATGAGCGTTTTACTTTAGAACAAACCGAAAAGTATGTAATCGACTATCAACAGGGTCGAGCAGTGGATATTTTCAATACAAAAGGGGTATGGAAGCATCCTGGCTTGTACAAGCCGGGAATGATTTCTGAAAAAGAGGTTCCATACCGGGCGGCATTATCCAAAAATGGCAACTTAAAAATTACTCGAGATGGCTATCAGCAAATTGCCATCATAGACATGCCAGCAGATACAGCGAATCATTTTCCTGCTTCTTCTTTAAGGGTAAGCCTGCAAGACGACAGGCCATTTTTAGATATGGAAATTACCATCAAGGACAAAGCAAAAGATAATTGGCCAGAAGCAGACTGGTTCTGTTTTCCATTTAAAGTCAATTCGCCTAAATTTACGGTAGGCCGTTCTCTGGGGATGATGGATCCTTCCAAAGATATTATAGAAGGATCTGATAAAGATATATATGCTGTGGGAACCGGAGTTACGATGACTGATAAAGATGGATCCGGTATTGCTTTTTCGCCTTTTGATCATTCCCTTGTGAGTTTGGACAGACCAGGGATCTGGCAGTTTTCATTAGATTTTGTGCCTAAAAGACCGATCATCTATCTTAATCTTTACAATAATCAATGGAATACAAATTATCGTTATTGGTATCCTGGGACTTGGAGTTCAAAAGTTAGAATTTGGACGTTTGATAAAAACAGTACGGTAGAATCGGGCTTGGTTACACCCTCTCTCGAGGCCCGTACTCCTTTATTGATCGCTGAAGCCGAAGGTAAGGCAGGTAATCTTCCTATTGAACAAGCCGGGGTTTCTATTTCAAGAAAGGGGATACAGGTTACTGCCTTTCGCCATGATAGTCCTGATAATCCTGTTTTTGCATCAGATAAAACCAATTCAAAGTCAACCCTGCTGCGTTTGTGGGAGCAAGGAGGTGTTTCAGGAAATGTCACGGTTACATTACCTAAAGGAACAGTTTATACTAAAGCAATCACAGTTAACCTTCGAGGTGAGGTAACAGGGAAACAATTTACTATTTCTAACAATAAATTGACTTTTTCACTGAATGCATATGCACCGGTGAGTTTTATTTTGATGTAATGACTCAAGAAAATACCGTTATGAAAAAAATACAGATTGGCACATTTTGTTTACTGATGCTTTGTGCGCTATCAATGTATGCAGGGCCAGGGAGTATTGCGAGCAAGGCAAAAGTGACTGCTTCCTCTGAACTTGATACAAAGAACAGGGCAACTAATGTTATTGATGGAATTATTAGGACCGACGGTGTTGGTGAATGGGCATCAAAAAGCGAGGTGGTATTTTGGGGAGGTATTGATTATCCCTGGATACAATTGGATTGGGAAAGACCACAGGTCATCAACAAAATTATTCTRTATGATCGGGCAACACTGGCTGCGCATACTGGTGGGGGTATTTTAATTTTTAGTGACGGAACCAGGATACCTGTTTTTGCATTAGCGAATAATGGTGCACCGAAGGTAATTGATTTTACCGAGCGAACAATCAGTTGGGTACGTTTTGAAACAACAGATGGCGATGGAGCTCATTTAGGCTTGTCGGAGATTGAGGTTTTTCCTTCCAAAGTACAGTGTGCCGATCCAGTTTCTTGGGTTGATCCCTATATTGAGACCACTAGAGGACGTTATTTTTACTTTGTAACGGGAAGCCAGCCCTTTGGGATGATCAGTGCGGCACCATTAACCCGCAATAAAAATCAATTTGGTGGCGGGTATAATTACAATTCAACAGAAATACTGGGATTTCCTCAAATTCATTGCTGGATGCTTTCTGGGATTACGCTGATGCCAACAACAGGTACAATTGCCCCCAATAAAGGAGAGCAAGGCTGGAAATCAAAGTTTTCTCATGAAAGTGAAATCGTTCAGCCAGGTTATCATCGTCTATATCTCGATGATTACGATATGTGGGTAGAGCAAACGGCGGGCGACAGGGTAAGTTTTTATCGTTATACGTATACAAAAGATGAGCTAACCAATATTTTAGTGAACTTGGGTGGCTATTTGGGCGAAACGACAATGACTGATGCACGGGTAGAAAAAATAAGCAATACTCGTATCGAAGGCTCGGTTAATACAACTGGAAGGTTGTGGGGAGGACCAGAAAACGTTCGGATTTATTTTGCAATAGACTTCGAAAAACCGTTTGCAAAGCTAAACAGCTGGGATGGAAAGCATGAATTATCAGATATAAGAACATTGAAAGGTAGTCCGGAAAAAACAGCTCGAAATAGTGGAATGAGCTATTTTGATGCAGCTACTACTGGAGTATCCGCTCAGTATAATGTAAAAGCCGGAGAATCTATTCAGTTAAAAGTTGCGGTTTCTTATACAAGTATTGAAAATGCACGGAAGAATTTAACATCAGAAAGCAACCATTGGAGTTTTGATAAACTTCGTGAAAATTCTCAAAAGGAGTGGAACGAAATGTTAGGGCGGATTGCTGTAAAAGGCGGTAGTGCTAATCAAAAAACAAAATTATACACAGACCTGTGGCATGCCTTGCTCGGCCGTCATAAGCTGGATGATGTATCAGGTGATTATCCTGATAATACAGAGGGGCAACGAGTAGGAAATGCTACGGTGAATTTGAATTTTAAAGTACGGGCATTGCCAAAAGATAAGGATGGTAAAGTGAAGTTTCATATGTACAATTCTGATGCATTTTGGTTAACGCAATGGAATTTGAATGTATTGTGGGGATTAGCCTGGCCAGAAGTAGCCGATGACTTTTCTGCATGTTTGGTGCAATATGCCGAAAACGGTAGGTTACTTCCACGGGGGCCGAATGCAGGAGGCTATTCCTATATTATGACAGGGTGTCCGGCAACAAACCTGATCACCTCTGCCTATCAGAAAGGTATTTTAACAAAGAAAAGTCCTTTAACGGCTTATCAAATGATGAAACAAAATCACGAAATAGGAGGAATGATGGGGGGTGATAAAGAAATGGATTTTTACATCAAGAACGGATATTACCCATCAAATGCCGGAATTACGCTTGAAATAACTTTTCAGGATTGGGCTTTGGCACAGATGGCAAAAAAAATGGGGAATGAGAAAGATTATAATTATTTCTTCAACCGTTCTCAGGGCTGGACAAAACTTTTCGACCCTGCGCAAAAACTGATCTTTCCGAAAAATAAAGAAGGAGAGTGGACACATCGAGACCCTTTAAGCGGAAAAGGTTGGGTTGAGGCCAATGCCTGGCAGGCAACGTGGTCTGTTTCTCATGGAATTGATCAATTGGCAAAGTTGATGGGAGGAGTGGATACGTTATGTAAAAAGTTGAACTTTGCATTCGAAAAAGCACAAAGTCAGGATTTCGTATTTGGATACGGGGCAGGATATGTAAGTTATGCCAATCAACCGGGTTGTTCGAACGCACATGTCTTTAATTATGCAGGCCGCCCGGATTTGAGCCAGTATTGGGTACGGAAAGTAAGTGAGCAGGCCTATGGTGGCGTTACCCCTGATAAGGGATATGGCGGGCATGACGAAGATCAGGGGCAAATGGGAGGAGTTAGTGTCTTAATGGCCATCGGCTTATTTAATATTAACGGAACTTGTTCAATTGATCCGGTATATGATATTACAAGTCCGGTATTTGATGAAGTGACCATTAAGCTCAATCCTAATTACTATCCAGGAAAGGAATTCATTATTAAAACGAATAACAATTCAAAAGAGAATTACTACATAAAAAAAGCTTCCCTGAACGGAAAAAAACACGATGCCTTTACTTTTTCCCATGCTGATTTTGCCAAGGGAGGGGTGCTAGAATTATGGTTAGGAGCCAAACCCAATGCTTCATGGGGTAAAATGAGCGCGAAAAAATAACTTATAAAAGATAATTGGTAATAGCAGAAAGACTTGATCAGGCAATCGGTCCAAATTTGCTGCTACAAATTCCTGCAACATCAGCAGATAGAAAGTACGTGCAATGGCGTAGCCGGTTTGTATGGATGAACTTCATTACAACGCATGATAGCTTCATTACCGTTAAAATAGATTATACAGATGATACGATTTAAGAAATCCCTTACACTACTCTTTTTTTCTTTAGCAGGAGTGCTTGGTGCAAAAGCCCAGAATTACGATCCGAAATCAACGCTTCCGGATACTGAAAAGAAAAAGAGAATTGAAATTGGAAAAATAAACCTCAAAAAGCCAGTAATCGAAAACGTTATCATTGTTTATAAAACACATTTTGATATAGGTTATTCCGAAACCGTGCAACAGGTTGTACATGACTATCGTACTTCAATGGCCGATAAAGTACTTGATGCCATCGATAAAAATAGGATGCAACCTAAAGATAAACAGTTTGTTTGGACGGTTTCGGGCTGGCCAATGAAACAAATTCTTTGGGATGGGCAAGCCCCAGATCGCAAGGCGAAAATTGAGAAAGCAATTGCTGATGGTAACCTAGCTGTTCATGCACTTCCTTTTTCAATGCATATAGAAAGTTCGGCTCCAGAAGATTTGGTTCGAGGGCTTTCTATCTCTTCAAATTTAGCACGCAAGTATAAGCGTCCACTTTCTATCAGTGCTAAAATGAGCGATGTACCGGGCTATTCTTGGTTTATTCCAACGTTGCTTACCAATGCTGGTGTTAAATTTTATCATATGGGCGGACCAGCTGTAAATATCGATTATGGACTACCACTTTTCTTTTGGTGGGAAGGGCCTGATAAATCTCGACTGCTGACACTCTATAATAATGGATACGGAACAGATATGCTCCCTCCTGCCAACTGGCCTCATAAAACATGGATGTATATTAGTATGACCGGCGACAATCAAGGACCACCAGCTCCAGAAACGATTGCGAAAGACCTGGCTTATTTTAAAGCGCAGGGAATAAATGCAAAAGTTGGAACAATGGATGACTTTGCAACAACGATATTGAAAGAAGATTTAAGCAAACTGCCTGTTGTGCGTAGTGATATGGGAGATGTGTGGATTCATGGTACAATGGGCATGCCTGAGGCTACAAAACTTGCCCAAAATGTAAGGCCATCCATTCAAGCACTGGATGAGCTTTCTACACTCGGAAGAATTTGGGGTATCCACATTCCAAGTCAAAAAGATAAGCTTGCTGAAGCGTATGAGCAGAGCTTAATGTATAGCGAACATACATGGGGCTTAGCTAATCAGCACTATATTAAAACACCTTACGGAAAAGCATGGGACGATTTATGGGCTCAGGGCTTGCCACCTCAATTCAAATTGATGGAAGATTCGTGGAAAGATAAAGCAAATTATATTGACAATGTTGAGCGATTAGTAGTTCAGCCTTATCGTGATGTCGTGCAATCACTGGCCGACAATGTTAAAACTACTGAAAATCGTTTAGTGGTTTATAACCCATTGCCCTGGAAACGTGATGGCGAAATCGAAGTTGATACGCGGTTAATATTTGGGAATAATTTTGTTTCCTTGAAACCCCTTGATGGAGGCTCAGCTATTTTGGTTAACCACGAATATCCGGCCATCGAAGATGGAGCCCCCATGTCCCGTTTAGTGGTAAAGGATATCCCGCCGATGGGTTACCGTACATACATCGTTTCCAACGAAAAAGTTGAGGGTCCAAAAATGTCGACCGACCTAAAATCGGGCCTTATCGAAAGTCCTTTCTTTAAAGCGGTTATCGACGCAAAGAGAGGTAGAATTACCAGTTTAATTGACAAAAGATCAGGGAGAGAACTCGTTGATGTCGATGCCCCTCAGGGTTTTGGTCAATATTTTTACGAAAGATTTGGGTATCAAGAGTTGTCTAATTGGATCGACAAATCGCTGTATCCAAAATATATGGCACACCGGTTTACTTTTGTTGCGTATGATATGCCAAAAGATGCGGTTTATAGTTCGGCACTTCCAGCAGATATGACTTTAACGGTAGAGCAATCGGCAATTGATGTAAAAGCCGTGCTAATGGGAACTATATCCGGGCCTGGTCAGTCTCAAAAAGTTTCTATCTCGTTAATCCTTTCTGGATATACCCCGACAGCCGATTTGGAATTGAGTTGGCAGAAACAACCTGATTCATGGCCAGAAACCGCATGGATGTGTCTTCCTTTTAAAGTAGATAACCCTAAGTTTCGTCTGGGCCGTTTAGGTGCAGATGTAGATCCGGTTAAGGATATGACGATAGACAATGCGAATTATCACCTTTGGTGGGTTAATAATGGTGTAGCTATTTATGATAGTGCAACTGGAAATGRTGTAGGCATTAGCTCGCCAGATGCACCTTTGGTAAGTTTGGGCGAACCTGGTGAATATAAATTTGATAAACGATATGAAGCAAAAAAACCGTATGCCTATATCAATCTTTATAACAACCATTGGCGTACAAATTTCCCAGCATGGATTGGTAATGGACAGCGAATGAGTGTCCGTGTACGTTTATGGTCATTTACCAATTTCAATAGTGAAAGTTCGCTTTATACGCCTGCTGTAGAGAAACAAGTGCCATTGCAGGTGGGGCTTTCAAAGCTAAAAACAGGTAAGTTACCGGTTACACAAAGTGGTATATCGCTTTCACGCAAAGGCGTGGCTGTTTCCGCATTTGGTGCTAATCCAGATGGGGAAGGCACAATTTTACGTGTTTGGGAGCAGGGGGGGACAACGGGTAAACTTGAAGTTACCCTGCCTAAAGACGCTAAGTATACGCTTGCGCAACCGGTTAATCTGAGAGGAGAAAACAAGGGACAGCCAATTTCTATCCTGGATAATAAATTATCATTTAATTTAGGTGCTTATGCGCCGGCTAGTTTTTTATTAAAGGAGAAATAGTTTAACAGCCAAATGAAGAAAATAGTAGTATCGTCATTTATTGCCCTGCCCCTATTTCAAAATGTGCAAGCAATAATTGCTGCTGTTTAGACAATTCTTCCCCCCTATATAAACTGATCTTTACCCCTTAATAGCCTGGTTCGCTACTTAAATTTGATGACAGTAGTCTATTTAAAAATTACAGTAAAACCAAATTTAAACCAAGTGTAGATATGAGAAATTTTATTCTTTTTTGGATGTGCGGGATCGGTGGATCGGCATTTCTTTTCCTGAACAACACATTCGATAATGAACCAAGCTTAGCATTCTTTTATGCCATGATGGTATTGTTAATCAGGTTTGCCTTTAATAGGCTTAAGCAGATTAACCAGGTGCAAACTGCCAGACAGCGCGTTCAACCTGAAAGACAGAAATTCGGTAAATAACTATACGCAAGGTGAGCATAACAGATAACCTAATCATCCCTTTAATAGCCTATACACCCGGGATTGAGGAACTTTCTTTAATTGGCAAAAGTTTGGATGCGCTTATTAAAGAGGCCATCCGGTATTCGCTTTGGCGGGATGTGGCAGAACCTCCCTTGGTACGTTTTGCTATCGGGCATAGTCGTGACAGGATTTTTCTAAAGTATTATGTAAGAGAAAAACATATAGCCGCCCTTTATAGCCAGATTAACGAACCCGTGTATAAAGATAGTTGTGTAGAATTTTTTATCGGTTTTGGTGACGTTCCGGATTACTATAACCTGGAGTTTAATTGCACGGGTACCGTGCTGGGACAGTATGGTGCCAGTAAAATAGGTAGGCATTTTCTCGATCCACAGTTACTGGCCCTAATCAGTACCCAGACTGAGGTGAAATTTAACCACAACGACCAGTTATTTGAATGGGAACTCACCATAGCCATTCCGGCCACAGTATTTGAATTTCATGTAATAGAAGATTTTGAAGGGATGGATTGCTATCTCAATTTTTTCAAGTGCGGTGATGATTTACCAGAGCCTCATTACCTGGCCTGGAGCGAAATTCATAACGCTGATCCCAATTTTCATCTGCCCCAATATTTTAAAAAAAGCCGGTTCGAAGATGTGGAGGTACTAAACCCGATAGGAAAATCAGCTCGTCTATCAGGAATCGTTTGAAGCACCTGGCCAGTCCCCCTGGAAATCGGGTGTTATCAGCTGGTATGCCAATGAGTATGCTGCTGGCGGTTTCTCTTTAAGTCAGCTTATGCATTCTTCCCTAGAAAAACTACGCTTAACATTAAGTTTGGAACAAATAGTGCAGAACTTCTGCTTAAACCGAACTCACATTACTTAAACAGGCGAAATGATTGGGTTTTGCAGATAGAAAGCAACAAAAAAAGTGATTATTTACGATGTAACAATGCTTTAGAGTACATCGAAATACCATTTAACCTGAGTTCGATAATTATTTGCTGAAAATCACATCTTATGTACGTCTAATCCCGCTTTATCGTCCTGCTGAATTTATTTCAGCATCTTTTTAGCGTGAAAGACCCTGAAATAAATTCAGGGTGACGACCGCCTTAACWGAAAACTTGATTMAAAYGTCACAAAGTGAGATTTAATAATCGAACTCAGGTATTTAATTTATTCAAACCTTTTGTGTTTTTGTGTATTTTTTTGGAATTGAAAAATTGGTAATCTGGTTTTGCCGTTTATAGCCAGTCTTGTCTGAACTTAATTTTCTATTTTTTTCTTCTGTAATTTTCACAGGTTTCCTTCAATTGTTCTAGGTAAAAGCATTTAGTGA
>NZ_JBFTRT010000087.1:0-11730 GCF_056399685.1 Pedobacter sp. 01N416 | reverse complement strand
CTAGAAGCCAATCGAGCAGAACCAGGCTGTATTTTTACAATTCTTTCGTCTATCAGTTCTTCATTCTCGTCAAATGCCTGAACAATAATTTTTCCATGAAAATCCGCAAAATTATCAATCAAATTTATGGTCTGTTTATCCGTCTTGAATTCTTTACACTCTTTATCGTACGATGGCATACCAGCCCAAATACGTATTTTGGTTCCTTGTGTTGATGAAAATGTTAATTGGTCACTTCTCAATTTCACGTTAAGACTATTATGCAAAGCTCCAATAGCGGTAACGGCTCCTTCATTGTTTGTGCCGATGTCTGTTTTATTGAAAGCCGATGTTACTGTTGGAACATACCATTTATTTTCTATTTGCTTCAAAACAAGTTCCTCATGGTTAAAAAGATCAACATAATGAGTGTCAGGTTTGTTATCGACAGCAAATAACGCATCGCTAAATCCTTCTGGGACAAGGCTAAAAACCGTGTAAACCGTTTTGTTTGGTTTATCCCAACGATTAACAAAAATATTGTCCTTAAGTGTTGACAACAATGGAGTATAATTTTGACTGATAAAATTTGAAGTATTCTCTCTCAATACTCGAGATGTTTTACCCAATAAAACAAATTCTTCATTAACCCACTCCGGAATCCCTGGTGCAAATTGATTTATTTCGGTGCCATATCCATTAAAAAAGGAAAGGTAAATTTCACGGTTTATGCGTTCTTGACCAAAATCGGCAACTCTAAAAATAGCAAAGTCCGGTTTGATAAATTTATTTAAATTCAACATCGGTGGATAGTATAATGCATTATGTACTCTCCCTGATGGGATACCCTGCATATCTTTTGGAACAGCCATTCCTTCACTATACATAATAACACCCGGTTGTGCGTGATCAGCCGCATCCTGTAATTCCTTACTGGATCCTCCTTGGGTATCCAGAACTACTCCATCAATACCTACTTTTTTAATTATGTTTGTCATACCATCAAAATGTCCTTCGTCACTGCGCGTACTTCCGTCCCAAGGATTGTAACATATAAAAAAATGGGTGCCTAATGAATGGCATAAATTTGATATTTCATGTAATTTATCAAAACCGCCAGGCAAGTCCCTAAACATATCCCATTGATTGCGTTGATCCATCCCCAGGGTTGGCCATGTTGGCCAAATACCATATACATCGCTTCCTCCATATAGCTTCTTGGCGCTTTCAAGAAATTCTTTTACGTGATATTGCCCATCTTTATAATCGTAAAAACGACGATCCCAAGTCATCATCAAGTTAACAACATATTTATTACGGAACCATTGCAAATCTTTTCTGCCCATTATTGAATTGTCAAACGTGCCTGGTTCCACATCGTACAACATGCGTTTCTGAAACATTACCCGCAATCCTTCCTGCCAATCTCCTTGATAATCATCAGCCCAAAGCGTATAAGTTACCTCTCCTGTATTAGGATACAGCACCGTTTCAAAACGATGAATTTTACCATTTTTTACGGATTTTCTATCACGTCTCATTAATGCACAAACACCTTTGTCTCCATTTGCAGGTATTGCAGAGAAACCTAAATCCCAAGCATTATCAGGTACAATTACGTTAACGGGAGCGAAGCCTGGACGAAATAAATAGGTACGTGACAATTCATGCTTTCCCTTACCTGTTATGTATGTGTGATTAACAGATTCTCCAAATGGCACAACATTATGGAGCATTAAAGTATCTTTACTTATGTTTTTAAAAGTAATAGTTGCTTTAACTCCGTAGCTATAATCAATTTTAGAGTAGCTTATACTTATTTTATTTGCGACTTCTGTTGCATTATTGTTTGCTTTACCCTGATCTGAATTGAAAGCATCTTCACTAATCTTGAACGAAAGTAAAGGCAAATGTTTCCCGTTAATCATCAAGCCCCCTTGGCTTGTCAAAACAGCTGTCTTTATCGATTGTGCTTCAGCAGATACCGTCAAAAGAAAACAGATAATTAGTGTACTAATTTTAAGATATTTATTCATGATGTATTTTAATAGTGATTTATTCAGATCTATTTTCTTTCTTTATTCAGCATCTTTTACACAACGAAAGCCGATAGTCGCTGCACGTTCATAACCTGGCGATACTCTTAATTGATTCTGGCGACGTACCAAAGGTTTTGCGCCCCCCTCAACATACCACCAACTTGCTTCTGGTTTAAAATAAGACCCGCCTTTCATAATAAATATTTTTGTGGTCCCTTGGAAATATTCATCATTTGTCATTTGCCAAATACAACCTGTAAGATCTTCAACTCCAAATTGATTTGCTCCTTGGGGATACTTTCCTACTGCTGTAGGAATCCCATTTCCTAAATTGCATTTTTCTCCTTTTTCATCAGGTATATTTCCCCATGGCCATAAACGACCATCAGAACCTTGAGCAGCATACAACCACTCTTTTTCAGTAGGTAAACGTTCTCCGGCCCAAGCTGCATAAGCCTTTGCATCTTCCAACGCAACATAACATACAGGGTAATTCTCTTGCCCTTGAGGTATTTCTCCATTTACCCAATGTTTTAGGTAGTTTTCACTATCTTTTGGTTTATAATTTGAAGCCTTTACAAAAGCCTGATATTGTTTGTTTGTCACAGGTTTTCTATCAATAAAATAACGTGGAAGTGTTACCTTTCTGGCTGTATCCTCAACAGGTTGTTTTGTAAACCAATGAAATTCTTGCTCTGCTTTAAAGACAAATGTACCTGAAGGAATTTCAGCCATTCCTTCAGGAGTTCTGGCTGCTTTTGGCGTTTTGGTTGACTCATGTAATAAACGTAAATACCCATAAGGGATGCCTACAATACAGTTGTCTATCACTTTATTGTTTTTATACAGTTCAATTTTGAAATTGCCCTCATATTGTCCAAAAACATCAAATAATTTTATTCGATTATTACCCGATTTTAATAATAAGGGAGCTAAAGCCATTTGATCAACAGCTGTAATTTTAATTTCACCTTCGCCCGCATTTACAAACAGTAAGTCATTTTGTCTCTCTAGTTTTACGTTCATATTTTGCGATTGATAATCTGTCTTATCAGCGGGTTTGCTAAATGGCCTGTAAACTAGAACTGGTTCTTTTTTGGATCCTTTTACAATTAGTTCGTCAAGCAAAATATCATGGTCAAAAAGCTGAACAACAATGTCTCCTTGATAAAAAGCCAAATCTTTTTGTATGTTTAAATTATACTTTCCTACGGGTAGTGTTAAAGGCGTTTTATTATAAGCCGGAGAACCCTTCCATACCTTGATACTGCTGCCTTTTGAAGAATAAACGCTTAAATTATCATTCGTTTTTTTAGATTCAAGGAACTTAGGCAATTTTGCAATACAACCCACTTCCCCTTCAGCATTTGTTCCTTTATAAGCTGCATCAAATGAATCAATAGAGGCCGGAATAAGCCATTTTCCACCATTCGAAACGGGTACTAATTCCTGATTATTCCACAAGTCAACAAAATGATATCCAGTTTCTGGAAGCACTTCAAATAATGGACCATTATGCCCTTTTGGATCAACAGAATAAATCGTGTATACTGTCTTATTGTTATTATCCCATTTATTTACCCAAATATCATCAACTGTTGTTGGAATAATCGGACTGTAGTTTTTATCTTGAAAACAATTGTGATTGTTGCGCAACAACTGTGTCATACGACCATAATAACTGTATAAGTCATGTACCCAATCCGTTTTTGGAGAAATATACAAATGCATTTCAGCTCCATACCCACTGAAGAAAGAAATAGCCATATCTCTTTTAACTGTTGTAGTATCAAGAACAGCCTGACGCAAAATGGTAAAATCAGGCTTAATCAGTTTATTTAAATTCAGCATTGGGGGGTAAGATAATGCCGCATGTACACGACCTATAATACAATTTTGCATGTCTCTAGGCGCTGACATTCCTTCCGGAAAAATGACAAACCCTTTGCGCTGTGCATCTACAGCCTGTTGCATCTCTACTTTAGACTCACTTCGAGTGTCAAACATTGTCCCCCATAATTCTGCTTGTTTAACCACTTTGGCCAAACCRTCAAATAAAGGTTCAATTCGAGTACTGTTATACATCTGGTTTGTCCCTGCAGGTAAATCCCAAGGCATAAAAGCTGTAAATAATTTGTTGTTGAATTTGTTGAGGGCCATTCGGGACTGATCTCTTACACCATCAATACCTTTTGGCAAACTTTTGAAAACATCAAACTGATTACGTTGATCCATACCCATCATAGGCCATCCATGCCATAGAATAGTATAATCATCACCACCGTAAAGTTGTTTTATCTGCTTGTTGAAATCTTCGTACTGATAAGCCGTTTTGTCCGCATCGTAGAAATAACTATGCCATGCTGCTAAAAAATGTCCGGCATACACATTGCGAACCCATTTTAAATCCTCACGTTCGTACATCGAATTGTCAAATGTTCCTGGTTCTACATCATATAGCATACGATCTTGAAACATCAACCGTAAACCATCTTGCCAAGTACCAATATAATCCGCAAACCAAAGATTGAAAGTTACACCACCCTCAGGGTTCAATTTGGTTTCAAAACGTCTTACCTCACCATTACTTACACTACTTTTATCACGGCGCGATAATGCACAAAAACTATTTCCGTTATCACAATTGATCGTAGCAAAACCCAACTCCCATGCATTATCCGGAACAATGACATTAACTGGCTTATAATTAGGCCGAAACAAATGGGTTCGTGACAATCCATCGTTACCAAATGCAGTAATATAGACATGTTTCTCCGACTCACCAAACGGAACGATATTACCTATACGAAGTGTATCCTTCCCTTCATTTACAAAGGTGATTTTAGCTTTAATACCCCATTTATCGGCCTTTTCAAAAGTATAATTAATTCGTAATTTATTACTGAACACCACCGAACCGTTTTCAGCTTTTCCCATAGTGGTACTGAAAGGCTTGTCGTTTACTAAAAATGAAACTAAAGGAATTTCATATCCTGGTGTTTGAAAACGATTCAGACTTTTAATTTCAAGTCCCTTATTTTTATTTTGTCCTAATTCTATTGATTTTAATGATTGTCCTTGTGTTTTTACACAACAAAACACAAACAAAAAGCTTATCAAATGTGGAATGATTTTCTTCATTGTTTATAGCTTATTATTTTATTGTAGATCCAAACAAAAGTTGGTCAAAACCAAATTCTACTGCGTTTGTTCTACTTGGCGGAGCATTAATAACCTCAACACCAATCTTGTTTTCTCCTTTATTTAGCTTTATTAAACCAAGGTTGATAGTCTTTAATCCAGCTTTATCTGATATTAAATCAAACACAACACTTTTATTATTGAGTGTAAATTTGAATTTTCCAGAGTTGTTTGCAACAGTAAAGACAGCGCTTACTGGTAGCGTATATTTTGCTTTTGAAATAAATACAAGTTCTAATTTGTTACCTATTTTGGCATTGTACCAATCCACTATCATGTTATCTGCCCAACTGGTTTTCACATTATTATCATATGCAAATTCACCACCAGTGGCTTTCTTAAAAATCATACTTTCAGCCTGAATACTAAGTGGTTTAATTTCTTTATTGTACTCAATTTCAGGCGAAATAATATCGGTACGCTTTATTGCAACAGGTCTTTTTGCACCTTCAACATCCGGTTTACTATTTGGATCTTTACAGTGGTTTTCTAGGTAATAAAAGCAAACAGTGGCATAATCAATTGTTGCACGTGTCCAATGCCACATTTCCATATCGAATTTAAAACTTCTCTCAAAAGGGATAGCATCAAGCGAGCGGTAACGTGAATTAACCGTATATCCAGGCACAAAATTTCCGCTTCCATCCGGTTGTGCAATAAACGGATGATTCACAATTTTTTCAGGACGACACCAAGCATAACCATAATAATCTTCAGTACCCGTACCAATATGTGACGGAAAATTTTCTCCATCTACATATATTTTTTCGTCTCCTTCACCCCACCATGCATAAACAGTATTAAATAGTGTAACAGCATCACCAACAAATATCCCCTTTCCAGAAAGAGTAACGTGATTCATATCGAATGGAGCTCCAGCTGTACCTGAATTGTTTTTCATTTCACCCGTTTTTAGATGATAGAAATCTTTCCAGTATGCCCCAAAATACATACTGTTTTCTTCCCATTTCCAAGAACCAACTTCAATTTCTCCCTTGCTCACTTCAACATTTTGGTCTCCCAAGTTTATTACATTCACAGTGCAATTTTTTTCAAACGGCATTACCCACCACGCAGACAAAACGCCATCTTTATTAACCTCGGTATACCAAGTATTTATTTCTCTTATTTGATAACCTGTTCCAAAAAAATCTCCTACCGGACACCAAACAGAAGGAGATGCCTGTTTATTATCAACGCCATCATAAGTAACATTAAGAACTGTACTACGCAATGCTTGTTCTAGATTTTTTGCGTTTAATTTAATAGAGATTTTACGAATTGCTTTTGAGCCATAAAAAGAAATACTCAATTTATCATTGGGTTTAATTTTACCAATGAACTTATATTTTTCTGTTGGAACAGCAATTGTCTTTTTAAATTGAGACAATGTATTTTCAGTGGCAGTTGTTACTGCTTGCGTTTTATTCTTTTCGGATGGTGAATAGCTTGTTATATCTGTGCCATTCTCATACGTACGGTAATTTATATTATAATAAACGGCTTCACCACCGGTTTTTGCACCAGCATCTTTTATATTATCTGATTGATAGGTTACTTTACAATGTTTAGCATAAGGTATTGGAAAATATAAATTATGTCCTCTTGTTTCATATTTGGATAAACGAGAAACCGAAGTAGCTAACGGACTATTAGCCAACTTGTCACCACTTAAAATATCCATTGCTCCTCCCTCAATAACAGGAATACTATCATTATCAATATAGATCCGTAGAATACCTTTGCCGCAATCTTTTCCTGCAAATGTCATCCAAAACCTAACAATCGATCCCGGACCATCTGTATCCATCATTACATACTCCTTCTTGTTTCCTCGTGACTCCGTACGAATAAACATGGATCGATCCCAGTTCGCAAACCAACCTTCCTGATTCGGAGAAACTGTAGCCCTGTCATAACTACTAAACTGGGCACAAGTATATTTATGCGCTGGAAAACGCGCCAAATTATCTCTGTCAACCATTTCACTAAGCAAACTGGCAATACTAATAATTTTATTTTCAGATAATGTTTTAAATGACATCACAACAAATAAAATAATCCCTATGAACAGAAGATATGATTTTTTCATTTAATATAATTTATAAGATAAGGAGCTTCAATCCCTTATTATTAAGTTTAATTATGTGATATATATTAAAAAATGGAATATGAAATTTTTATTACGACGAAGGGGCAAAATGAAATTGCAATAAATCGTAATTCCCGTACTGAACACGCTCTACTCTTATTATATGTATACCCTTTGTCAGCGTAATTTTTGCTTCGTGATAGTAATCTGCGTCATTCACTAATTTGGATAAATCATCTACATTAATTACTATTTTGTCGTCTACATAAATCTTTACAGCATAGGCAACCGAAATACCTATGGTATAATCACCCTTATATGATAAATTTATTTTGGTAGTGGCAACATCTACAAGATTATCAGTAGGCAGTTCATTATATGCTTTGTCATTGCGCCATAATCCCGGTTGTAACTCTTTGAATACTCCTGTCTTTATTGGTTTCTGTTGTAATATTTTTCGGTATACTTCCGGTTGTTTAATAGGATCATTGGTAGAATCTATTTTATACCATTGTAATTCCCAAGGAGTTTGCAGTTCAAATTTTTTATACGAAAAAACAACTGGTTTGTCTTCCGCATTCATCTCTCCTAATTCGGATATAAATTTTTCACCTGTATATTCCAAATCAATCATAATATCTGTAATAGGTTCTCCAACATCTGTTTTTTGAACTATAATTTGTGCTGGAATTGAGCCTTTATTTTTTGAAATAATTTTTACTCCTTTTGTATTTTTCAATTTCCATTTCCCTTTGGGGCCCATTACATCAAAATACATTTTGCCATCATTATCTGTCTTTGTCCACCAAAGGATTGGATAATTAAAATTATAAGGTCCCCACTCTGTCATCATTATCCATTTTCTTCCTTGTGGAAAATCTTTAGACAACCTAGCATCAATACCGCCTATCATTGGTTTAGGTGCAAACGATGAGATAATTGCAACATCACTAGTTGGGGCTGCTGATGCATCATTGTTGGTAAAAGTCATTTTTTCAACACCAACTCCAACATTCATCAACTTTTCATTTTCTGAAAAAAAATTATCTGTAACATTTAAGTGTTGTGTATTTCTGACAGAAAATACATTTTTGGAATGCTCAAAACTATTTTTAGTGATTTGATAATTCATACTGTGAACATCCCTGTGTTTGTTGTAAGCAGAATTAGTGTCAATTTTTGCACTTGCCCATAAATTAATGGCTAGTCCTTCTCTTTGAAATCTGTTTTGTGAAATACTATTATTTTGACCATGTTCTATAGCAATTCCTTCCAAGTTGTCGGCAAAGTCGTTGCCTATTATTTTCGTGTCATAACTGTATCCGCCCCATATCCCATGCCAACAACCTTTTATAGTATTATTAATAATATTGTTTCGGCTGAAAGTGACTTCAACTCCATTGGTTGGTGCATAAGAAAAATCATTGCCATACAATAAATTGTCATTGCATCCTCCTGCGCCTGTATCTAAAGTTGTCTTACCAGGCCACATAAAAAATCCATCACCGGAATGCGTAACTGAATT
This sequence comes from Pedobacter sp. 01N416, assembly GCF_056399685.1. Classification (NCBI taxonomy): domain Bacteria; kingdom Pseudomonadati; phylum Bacteroidota; class Sphingobacteriia; order Sphingobacteriales; family Sphingobacteriaceae; genus Pedobacter; species Pedobacter sp. 01N416. The sequence continues at coordinate 2,894 of NZ_JBFTRT010000087.1, read as the reverse complement.
ATAGGCAAAAACATTGTTGTTGCACTGTTCAAACACTAAAATTCCTGCTGAATCCTGACCGCGATAATAAAAGCCTTCACTCATTCCCCGCACATTCCAATCTACTTTATTGTGCATCACCTTGTTGTCACTACTGCGGTAAAACCCAATCCCAATTCCTGAATTAAAAGAAAAATTATTATTGTAAATAGTTGCACTGTTGCATGAAGTCATCATCAGTCCGCACTGACCGTTTGTGATTGTATTGTTAAAAATGGTTGCGTTATTGCAATTTTTTAAATAAATTCCTGCACCAAAACGGAGCCATTCATTATTTTCATTGTGATGATAACTTTGCCAATCGCTATAATCTTCATGTTCACGGGTGCTTTTCAAATGTTGGCGAAAGTTGTGACTAAAATCATTATGATCAAGCACTAAGACATCCGAATTCCCAGCCATAACCGCCACTTTATATCCTTTAATAATAGCATTTTTTAGCGTAACATGGTTTCCTTTTATGAAAATGGCTACACCTTTAAATTCATCGGGAAGTTCTTTATTATTATTACCGCGCAATTCTGCTCCGTTAAAATCAACAGTAATATTATTACCTTCCACCACAATAACTGAAGTAGACAAGGAAGAACTAGCCTCCAAAGTATAAACTCCCTTTTTAATCGTTATAGACTTTGTAATGTGCATACCCTTTGTCAGCGATAGAACAGTAGCCGATGCTGTAGCAAAAAACAAAGACAATAATGTGGTTACAGCAAAAATTCGACTAGTGTATTTCATAAAAACATTAATTTTTATCGGATGATTTTAAAGATGATGGCCAAGATCTAAAAAAGTTAGTTTTTTATTTTTGGTGTGCGCCTTTGTCTAGTTTGTTAGCTAATCTTACAGCTCCGTTATAATCCACAACATAATACCACCAGTTGTTTAATTTACCGTCTTTTGGACTTACGCCTTTGAAATGAGGGATGTGAGTAAACCACCATTCCATATAACCGATATGACTGCATCCCCATTCACTACAATCAATAGTACGCGGATTTTCATCGGAAATATTTGGGAAAAAAGCCCAATTGTCAGCATAGGTATCCACCTTAGATTTATTAGCCCAATCATAGTCATGTTGTCCATTAGGCGGAAAATGAATGTTTCCAATATGTGCTTTTCCYGAATTGAACTTGTTATAGTTTTTCACATAACCTGCATAACGTTCCCAAGGCGTTAATTCGCTTATATTTGATTTTTTATCATAGTCCCACCAACCAYATACTTTCATCATTGTTGATTCAAAACGATGACCATAACTTTCTAATGCACATGCTAAATCTCTTTCATAGTTTAAACCCATTACAGACAATAATTCTTTGCAGTTTGTATTAGGAGTTGGCTCCGAATTTATAAAAAAGGCACCTTCTCCCATCATATTTGACTCAGCCATACCACCGTAAGGGAAACTCCATACCCATACTTCATTTATTTTTCCTGAATTGCGTTTCTTGTCAAAACCAAAATGTTCAACGAAAGCTTTATAATCAAAACCTGTTTCTTGTTCTTTCAGTGTTTTCCAATTAGGTTCTTGCATCAGTTCAATTACTCTCGCTTCAGTAAGTTTTTCGCCTGATTTTTTTAAAAATGTAAAATATTCTTTGGTATCAATTAACTCAACTATTTGATAATCGATAGTTCCGCCACTTGTTTTTTCTAAAGTCGCTTCGTAATCCCTAGTTAATTGAAAAGGATCACTCCAAACACGTTTTTCATTACCAGGCGTTCTAAGCACTTCGTGCATTCTTTTTCCATTTACAATAGGATCCTGGATAACCACTGCAACTTTAACCACTATTTTATTTGCTTTGGGCAATGTTTGTTGATTTTGGGCTTTTAAATTAGATGCAAAAAGAAGTGTAACAAATCCAATTGTATAGATATATTTCATATATATTAAAGTTTATTTTTTAATCATCACATGGTATTACTTTTACTTGGCCCAACAGTTAAAAACTGTTGGGCCAAGTAATTACTACATATAATAGTTTACTAGCCGCCCAAAAAAATCAAGTAGGGTGCTTTATATGTTTATTGAATATTAACCCATTGCCAAGTTTCGCCATCAGTCATGTTGATATAGGCACTCGTAAGGGTTCCACTTTGCAAGTTATTTGCAGATTTAGCAGAGAAATATAATTTTCCTCCGCGTGGTTGACCCGTAGCTGGTACAGGAAAAATCTGTAAAAGTTCAGCATTGGTAAGTTTTAAAGAACCTGAAGCATCAGTTTGCTTGGTGAAATAAGAAGGCGTAATTACAGAACCATCGGCTGGATTTATTTTAGAAATCACTACTGTTGCATTCGCACTTCGTTGTGCTTGATTTCCATTAATATAGACAGTAACGTTCAGCGAAGGAGGAGTAACAGATAGAGTATCAAATTCCATATCTCGAGAACATGAAGATAAAAGCACCAATGTCAACGAAAACAAAATTATGCTATAGATTATTTTTTTCATATCGAATTTATTTAAAAGTGTTTTTATTAAAATAATTACATTGGCTTATTAGCTCCAAATGTGTATACTGGTTGTCCATGTGCAATAAGCTCTGGTGCAGGTATTGGGAATTGGAATACAGTTCCAGGCAATAATGTTCCATTACGACGTTTGTCAAAGAAACCTAATTGTGGCCATACCAGATCACATTCTACGTAACGCTCGTAAAATATTTTATCTAATAAATCAGGGTCAGCGTCTGTTGCTGCAGGCAAATTACCTATTCCTACTCTTGAATTATTAACGTATCCTGAGGCTCCAGTTTGTCCAAGTCGTAATTTAGCTTCCGCCAAATACAAATCATTCTCTGCTTTTAAGAAATGATCTACAGATCCTGTTTCATTGAATACTAC